>NZ_OY781365.1:907500-1210000 GCF_963676815.1 uncultured Draconibacterium sp. | reverse complement strand
TATTAAACTTTTTATATTTACAACGGAGAGTTTGATCCTGGCTCAGGATGAACGCTAGCGGGAGGCCTAACACATGCAAGTCGAGGGGCAGCATTACTTTCGGGTAGATGGCGACCGGCGCACGGGTGCGTAACGCGTATGCAACCTTCCTTGTACAGAGGGATAGCCCATGGAAACGTGGATTAATATCTCATAGTATCACAATTTCGCATGTTATTGTGATTAAAGTTTCGGCGGTACAAGATGGGCATGCGTAAGATTAGGTAGTTGGTGAGGTAACAGCTCACCAAGCCGACGATCTTTAGGGGTTCTGAGAGGATTATCCCCCACACTGGTACTGAGACACGGACCAGACTCCTACGGGAGGCAGCAGTGAGGAATATTGGTCAATGGGCGCAAGCCTGAACCAGCCATCCCGCGTGCAGGATGACGGCCCTATGGGTTGTAAACTGCTTTTGTTTGCCAAGAATGTTACCTACGTGTAGGTATTTGACGGTAGCAAATGAATAAGGACCGGCTAACTCCGTGCCAGCAGCCGCGGTAATACGGAGGGTCCAAGCGTTATCCGGATTTATTGGGTTTAAAGGGTGCGCAGGCGGAACTTTAAGTCAGTGGTGAAATCTTGCCGCTTAACGGTAAAATTGCCATTGATACTGAAGTTCTTGAATGTAGTTGAGGTAGGCGGAATGTGTTGTGTAGCGGTGAAATGCATAGATATGACACAGAACGCCAATTGCGAAGGCAGCTTACTAAGCTACGATTGACGCTGAGGCACGAAAGCGTGGGGAGCGAACAGGATTAGATACCCTGGTAGTCCACGCCGTAAACGATGATCACTCGCTGTTTGCGATACACAGTAAGCGGCTGAGCGAAAGCATTAAGTGATCCACCTGGGGAGTACGATCGCAAGGTTGAAACTCAAAGGAATTGACGGGGGCCCGCACAAGCGGAGGAACATGTGGTTTAATTCGATGATACGCGAGGAACCTTACCTGGGCTTAAATGTATACTGCATAAAGTGGAAACACTTTTTCTCTTCGGAGCTGTTTACAAGGTGCTGCATGGTTGTCGTCAGCTCGTGCCGTGAGGTGTCGGGTTAAGTCCCATAACGAGCGCAACCCCTATCGTTAGTTGCTAGCAGGTAATGCTGAGGACTCTAGCGAGACTGCCACCGTAAGGTGAGAGGAAGGTGGGGATGACGTCAAATCAGCACGGCCCTTATGTCCAGGGCTACACACGTGTTACAATGGTCGGTACAAAGGGCAGCTACCAGGCAACTGGATGCCAATCCCTAAAGCCGATCCCAGTTCGGATTGGAGTCTGCAACCCGACTCCATGAAGTTGGATTCGCTAGTAATCGCGCATCAGCCATGGCGCGGTGAATACGTTCCCGGGCCTTGTACACACCGCCCGTCAAACCATGGAAGCTGGGGGTACCTGAAGTATGTGACCGCAAGGAGCGTCCTAGGGTAAAACTGGTAACTGGGGTTAAGTCGTAACAAGGTAGCCGTACCGGAAGGTGTGGCTGGAACACCTCCTTTCTGGAGCACAGGTTTAAGGAGTTTCTGTGACGAGATTGACAAAAGTTGTCCTTGCTTTTTTTATAATATTACACAATGAGTTGCAAAGCGGGAGCTGCGCTAAAAGCCAAAGCTCAGAAGCTTGGCGCTTAAAAAAACAGTCCCGTAGCTCAGCTGGTTAGAGTACTACACTGATAATGTAGGGGTCCCCAGTTCAAGTCTGGGCGGGACTACTGTTTCGGGGGATTAGCTCAGTTGGCTAGAGCGCTAGATTTGCATTCTAGAGGTCAAGGGTTCGACTCCCTTATTCTCCACGAGAGGCTGAAAAGTCGGAAAAAGACCACAAAACAGTGGCGCGTTCATCGTAATAGTGAACAAGAGATAATGCTGGTGCACGATTTAAGGTTCGATTCCTTAATTATCTACACAAGTTGAAACAGGCAACTGTTTCTGTGCTTTAAAGTTCTTTGGCATGTTGGGAAAAAATTTTGATAATTACGAAAGTGATTATCGAGAGTCAAATCACAAGATAGAGACGACAATTTTACAAGAGATACAAAAGAATCAATACGAGGATTCTCTAAAAAGAAAGTTACTAAGGGCGTACGGAGGATGCCTAGGCTCTCAGAGGCGAAGAAGGACGTGACAAGCTGCGATAAGCTTCGGGGATTAGCAAATATGAATCGATCCGAAGATTTCCGAATGGGGCAACCCACCCGCAAGGGTATCCGCAAGGAGGCTAACCCGGGGAACTGAAACATCTAAGTACCCGGAGGAAAAGAAAATAATAATGATTCCCATAGTAGTGGCGAGCGAACTGGGAACAGCCTAAACTGGTATTGTTTCGGCAATGCCAGGGTTGTAGGGCTGCGACATGGAGACATATTTAAAACTGGAAAGGTTTTGGAAAAGCCTACCACAGACGGTGACAGTCCGGTACAGGTAATAAATACAATCCTAGCAGTACCCTGAGTAGGGCGGAACACGAGAAATTCTGTCTGAATCTGCCAGGACCATCTGGTAAGGCTAAATACTCCTGAGAGACCGATAGCGAACAAGTACCGTGAGGGAAAGGTGAAAAGCACTCCGAACAGGAGAGTGAAATAGTACCTGAAACCGTACGCTTACAAGCGGTAGGAGTCCTGATTTATCAGGATGACTGCGTGCCTTTTGCATAATGAGCCTACGAGTTAGTCGTCACTAGCGAGGCTAAGTCTTTAAGAGACGTACCCGAAGCGAAAGCGAGTCTGAATAGGGCGTAAAGTTAGTGGCGCTAGACGCGAAACCCTGTGATCTACCCATGGGCAGGTTGAAGTGTTGGTAACACAACATGGAGGACCGAACCAGGAAACGTTGAAAAGTTTTTGGATGACCTGTGGGTGGGGGTGAAAGGCCAATCAAACTGGGAAATAGCTCGTACTCCCCGAAATGCATTTAGGTGCAGCCTTGTGATAGTTTAGCAGAGGTAGAGCTACTGATTGGATGCGAGGGCTTCGCCGCCTATCAAATCCAGACAAACTCCGAATGCTGCTAAATGTTTCACAGGAGTGAGGGCATGGGTGCTAAGGTCCGTGTCCGAAAGGGAAAGAACCCGGACCATCAGCTAAGGTCCCCAAGTGTATACTAAGTTGAACAAACGAGGTCTGATTGCTTAGACAGCTAGGATGTTGGCTTGGAAGCAGCCATTCATTTAAAGAGTGCGTAACAGCTCACTAGTCGAGCGATCGGGCATGGATGATAATCGGGCATAAGTATACCACCGAAGCTATGGATTCTGTCATAAGACAGTCTGGTAGGGGAGCATTCCAAACTGCGTTGAAGGTAAAGCGTGAGCTTTGCTGGAGTGTTTGGAAAAGCAAATGTAGGCATAAGTAACGATAAAGCGGGTGAGAAACCCGCTCGCCGATAGACTAAGGTTTCCTGATCAACGCTAATCGGATCAGGGTAAGCCGGGACCTAAGGTGTACCCGAAAGGGGAAGCCGATGGCAAGCAGGTTAATATTCCTGCGCCACCTATACAATAAAAGTGACGGAGCGATGTAGCTGCTAGGTACTGACGGAATAGTACGTTGAGCCTAGCCTTCGGGCGAAGCGAAGCAGTGAAGTTACTTCCAAGAAAAGCGAGTATAGGGCCCGTACCGTAAACCGACACAGGTAGTCAAGGAGAGAATCCTGAGGCGCTCGAGTGATTCGCGGCTAAGGAACTAGGCAAAATGACCCCGTAACTTCGGGAGAAGGGGAGCCTACCTCGGTAGGCCGCAGAGAAATGGCGCATGCGACTGTTTATCAAAAACACAGGGCTCTGCTAAATCGAAAGATGACGTATAGGGCCTGACACCTGCCCGGTGCCGGAAGGTTAAGTGGGGATGTTATCGTAAGAGAAGCATTGAAATGAAGCCCCGGTAAACGGCGGCCGTAACTATAACGGTCCTAAGGTAGCGAAATTCCTTGTCGGGTAAGTTCCGACCTGCACGAATGGTGTAACGATGTGCGCACTGTCTCGGCCGCGAGCTCGGTGAAATTGTAGTAACGGTGAAGATGCCGTTTACCCGCAACGGGACGGAAAGACCCCGTGAACCTTTACTGCAGCTTCGCATTGACTCTGGGTAAGTGATGTGTAGGATAGGACGGAGGCTATGAACCGGTTTCGCCAGGAATCGGGGAGCCATCCTTGAAATACGTCCCTTTACTTACTTGGAGCCTAACCCTGTACAACCAGGGGACATTGCGTGGTGGGTAGTTTGACTGGGGTGGTCGCCTCCAAAAGAGTAACGGAGGCTTCTAAAGGTGCGCTCATGACGATTGGTAACCGTCAGTAGAGCATAATGGTATAAGCGCGCTTGACTGTGAGACCGACGGGTCGATCAGGTAGGAAACTAGAGCATAGTGATCCGGTGGTTCCGCATGGAAGGGCCATCGCTCAAAGGATAAAAGGTACTCCGGGGATAACAGGCTGATCGCTCCCAAGAGCTCATATCGACGGAGCGGTTTGGCACCTCGATGTCGGCTCGTCACATCCTGGGGCTGGAGAAGGTCCCAAGGGTTGGGCTGTTCGCCCATTAAAGTGGCACGCGAGCTGGGTTCAGAACGTCGTGAGACAGTTCGGTCCCTATCTGTTGTGGGCGTAGGAAATTTGAGAGGACCTGACACTAGTACGAGAGGACCGCGTTGGACATACCGCTAGTGTACCTGTTGTGGCGCCAGCTGCATTGCAGGGTAGCTATGTGTGGATGAGATAAGCGCTGAAAGCATCTAAGCGCGAAGCTCACCTCAAGATGAGATTTCCATTGAGGGCCGTAAGAGACTATTACGTTGATAGGCTGCAGGTGTAAAGATGGTGACATCAAAGCCGAGCAGTACTAATTGCCCGAAGACTTTCTACAATTAGTTTGTCCTTGTATTGAGAATTTGTACTCTCTTCCCAACTGCTAAAATATTTTATTGGTATTTTCTAACGAGAGTTAAGAAAGTAAGCCATGAAGTTTTGTTCTCCTTGTAGAGAATCGAACGAAAGATTTTAGGTGGCTATAGCGACGGGGTACCACCTCTTCCCATTCCGAACAGAGAAGTTAAGCCCGTCAGCGCCGATGGTACTGCGTAAAAGTGGGAGAGTAGGTCGCTGCCAATTTAAACCAAAGCCCGTGTTCTTCTGAGCACGGGCTTTTTTATTGTTGTTAATTAAGCTAAAAAGTATTTAACTTTTTACACTCCATTAAATGCTTTTTTTAGATTTGTGCTAAAATTTTCTGTATGCTAAAAGCACGGTATATTTTATTTACGGTTCTTATTTTAATGGTGCTGCCCATTTTTGTAATGGCGCAACCACGTGGTATGGACATGCAGGGCCAGCAAGGACAGCAGGAAGAAAAGAAGCCTGTTAAAGAGGTAGAATCAAAAGTTAGTTTGTGGTATTTATCAGGCGACGGGGCTTTTAATGATTCTACACAATTAGATACCTTGCACAACTACAAACACATTTATCATCCTGTATTTAAAAATGCGGTGTCGGCAACTTATACCGGTAACTATGGTAACCCCGGAATGACTAACAACTTTTTCCAACGGGGCAATCAAACCAATTATTTCTTTTTGCAGTCGAGACAAGACTATTTACTTACTCCCGGAAAAATAAAATACATCAACACAACAACTCCATACACGCGATTTGATTACAGCCAGAGTGAAAATAAATCGAGAAACAACGAGACGCGTTTTGATGTGGTGCACTCGCAAAATGTAACTCCATTCTGGAACTGGACATTTCGCACCAACCAGGAGAAATCTGACGGACAATACAGTGCTCAGGATGCCAAGAACAATTTTGTAGCACTAAATACCAGCTATAACCGCGATCAGTGGAATATTTACGGAGGATTTATTTCAAACTCAATAAAGAGCAGCGAGAACGGGGGAATAACTAACGATAGCCTACTTTCTTCAGCTCTTGATCCGGAATACTGGTCGACGAACCTTACTGAAGCTAGAAGTAAATTCAACAGTATTAACTATTATACCACTGCCGAATACCGAATTGGAAAATATGATTTTGATCCGGTAGACAGTGTGGATGTTTTCAGGCCAATACTTGGAATAATTTACAGTTTTGAGCACGACAGGTATTTGCAGCAATTTGTGGATGAAGAAGACACTACAAATACCTTTTTTGCCAATACGTATTACGGCAACGATTATACAACCGACGACATAAAATACCGCAGAATTAGTAATGTTTTTCAGCTGAAACAGTATGAAAATCCGAACAGGGAATACACTTTCGGTAAGCGGGCGTTTTTAGGTTACGAGCTATACCGTGGGAATACTCCGGGAGTGCAGGTTAACGACTCCACACACCGAAGGTTTGATATCAAATACTCGAACCTGTATATCGGCGGAGGTATTTTCAGAGAGATGGGTAGTTTTTGGTTATGGAATTTTGATGGGAAAGTAAACCTCGCAGGACGAAATGCTGGTGAGTTGGAGTTAAACGGAATGATTACAAAGCCTTTTAAATTTTGGGGCGATTCAACCGCATCGATGATATTTACCGGAACGTTTGAAAACCGGGTACCCGATTATTTTCAGGAGACATTTCGATCGAATCATTTTCAGTGGGATAATAATTTTGATGCCGAACAACGTTTAACACTTGGCGCTAAATTCAGGGTGCCACAGCGAAAGCTTGAACTGGCAGCCAATTATGCTGCAATCAATAATTTCCTGTACACTAACGAGGAGGCAGTTCCTGATCAAACTGCAAACGAATTGTTGGCAATGTCGGTGTATGCTGATAAAGACTTTAACTACCGGCGTTTTCATTTCCGCACGCGTTTGCTATGGCAAAAGGTTTCGGAAGAGCGCTACCTGCATTTACCCGAGTGGTCGGCGTTTGTAAATACCTACTACCAGTTTACCATTTCGAAAGTAATGTTTACGCAAATAGGTGCCGATGTGCGCTACAACACAAAATATTACGCCGATGCGTATGAGCCCGCTACAGGTTTGTTTTATCTGCAAAGCGAAAAGGAATATGGCGATTACCCATTTATTGATGTGTATGCCACCCTGCGTTTAAAACGTACGAAGGTTTTCTTTAAATGGATGAATATTGGTACCAACTTCCTTGATGGTGATTATATGACCACCGCAAACTATCCAATGCCGCGTGCCACTTTCAGGTTGGGCGTATCGTGGGCCTGGTATGATTAAGCTTTAGTAATCAAATCGTAAAACTCTGAAAGAATCATTGCTGTAGCTCCCCAAATTATTTCTCCATCGTACTTTACGCACGGAACTTCCAGCATTCCGGTTAAGGTTTGTAAGGCAACTTTAGCATATGGTGGTTTAAATGCTTTAACAGGAAAAAGAATGGTCTTCTCTACCTCGTCGGCACAAAGTTTAAGCCTGGGCTTAGTATCCATCCACCCAACGAAAGGTGTAATCTGAAAACGGCTTACCTCTACATAAAACGAGGTTAGCGTTCCAAGTATCCTGATAGCATCGGCGGTAATTCCAATCTCCTCGTGTGTTTCGCGCAGTGCGGTTTCCTGTGCCGTTTCGTTGGCCTCTATTCGTCCGCCCGGCAAGGCAATTTGCCCGGCATGATGTTTCATGTATGTTGGCCGTTTTATGAGGCAAACTTTTAGCCCATCGTTGTCGGGAAAGAGCAATAACAAAACGCTGCTCTGCTTTACCTTACGTTGGTCGGCAGGTGCAGGTTTTAAAACGCGTTTAGGAGGCAGCATTTTGTAATGCGACTGCGAACCCGGAAGGTCTCCTTTTAATGCGGCTGCTATTTTATCGGGATTGGTGATCATACGATGCAAAAATAAAAAATACCTGCACAATTAGGGAACAACTGTGTTTTTAAATAGCTGTAAACTATTTGTTCGTCCCGATGTTTATGGAAGCATATCTTTATAAATGCAAATTCATAAAACTATCTGGAAATAAAAACCGGTAGTTTTTTCTAAGGTAAATCAGACAATGAAAAACGGACGTATTCTGTTCTCCCTGCTTCTATTAATCTCGATAAAATCTTTTGCACAGGAATTCGATAACGACTCTGTTGTGGTAAATAATAACCTGGAGTTTAAACCAACGGCTCTAATTCTTCCCGGCGTTTTAATTGGCTATGGAATTGTAGGTATTGAGAGCGACGGATTAAAATTTTGGAATGCCGAAATTAAAGAAGAACTTAACGAGCACATCGACGAAAAGTTAACGGTTGACGATTTTTCGCAATATGCTCCGGCATTGGCGGTTTATGGGCTGAATGCTGCCGGAGTGAAGGGGAAACATAATTTCAGGGACCGAACAACCATTTTGCTGACTGCTTACACCATTATGGCAGCTTCGGTTACTACCTTAAAACAGACGACAAAAATTTTAAGGCCCGATAACAGCTCGGCCAATTCGTTTCCGTCGGGGCATACTACAACGGCGTTTATGGGTGCCGAATTTTTGTGGCAGGAATACAAAGATGTTTCGCCGTGGTATGGCATTGCCGGTTACTCGGTGGCTGCCGGTACCGGTTTTTTCAGAATGTATAACGACCGCCATTGGTTTACTGATGTTGTTGCCGGCGCCGGTATAGGAATTTTAAGTACAAAATGTGCTTATTGGGTAAATCCGTGGCTTACAAAAAAGTTATTCAAAGATAAGCAAACACAGGCCACATCGATGGTATATCCATATTACAATGGTGAGCAAATGGGAATTGGTGCCGTGTTTAATTTTTAGCTTGCTACCGAACGCTAAAAAAAGGGGATGCGCACATGGCAACATCCCCTTATAACCAATAATTATTCCCTCTTTACGCCAGGCAGAGAGGGACAAATCGTAACTTGTTCCGATCAGGGTGAGTTCATTTATCTAACTCGGTTGAACCGGAGTATTCGCAGGCTCTTCTTCTTCCTCACCGCTACTGCGGCGTTTGCGCACCACTTCGTTGTTGGTTGCAATAATTTCGGCAACCGTGCGGGCATACGGTCCGTACGTTGCATCGTTAATTCCGGCCATTACATTCAGGTAGCTTACCAGTTTTTTATTAATTACATCAACCACCTGTTTTTTTAGCGCCGATGCATTTTCAAGCGTACCCTCTTCGGCTTGTGCTTCTTCAAAACTCAGGCGGTTGTTCTCGAAATTAGTTTGTGCCTGCTGTAGGGCGGCAAGGTACACATCGCCCTGCGGAATAAGCGCAATGCTGGCTGAGAGCTCGCGGTTGGCATAATCGGCCAGCATCGAGTTTAACAACGAACTCTCGGCGGTAAGCGTTTCTTTTTTTATTTCCATGCCATAGTTGTTAAAAATAGCCAACAAAGTGTGGGCGGCATTGCGTATCTCAGCATCGGGGTGATGCGAAAAAGCCATCAACAGGTAATACCAACCGTCCATTTTTTCCTCGCGCTCTTCGTCGAACGTTTCTGCATCGCTTTTGGCTTTCATACGTCGAATGGCAGCAGTAAACAGCGCCGACAGAGGTTTTAATTCACCAAAAATGGCCTCCATGTTGGGGTCGGTGTTTAGTGTTGTGGCATCGTAACCCTGGATAATTTGCGTGGTAGTGCCGTCTATTTCGGCAACTTTACTACCAATCATTAATAAAGGAATCATAAAAATTTTATTTTGTTTGTTAGTAGATTAACACATGCTCCTGAGCGAATGAAATACATTTGGGCAGGTGCTTGTGGTTATATTGTTAAGTAAGTTACGATATATTTTCTCTAAAAACAACTTTGGTTCATTTCTGTGTCGTTTTCCGCGAAAATGGCCTGTAGTTTTTTCCTATTCATTTTCCGCGAAAATGACCGGGGAATTATTTCTTTGCCTTTTTTCCATGAAAATGACTCGCAAAAATGGGTTGCCACATCGTTTTCCGCGAAAAAGGCTTTACTTCTCAGTTTTTCAGCTCATTTTCCGCGAAAAAGGCTTCACGAAATAAGTTGTCATCGTTTTTTCGCCGAAAATGCCACAAGAAATTAAAGTGGCAACTCTTTTTCGCCGCAAATGGGTTGCCGAAGTGTTTTTTCACCTCTTTTTCTGCGAATATGAGTTCCCAACTTGTTTTTACTCCTTTTTTTCACGAGAAATTACTTGTACAATATGCTACCACCGCTTGTGCAGCAAACAATGCAATAGTTAACTATAAAATGTATTTAATTTTAATAACTTAGTAAGCGTTTTTAAACGTTTACAAATACTTATAAACGCTTAAAAACGGATATAACACTTAAGTACAGTATTTTAAACAAAACTTTGTAAATATTTGAAGGTGTTTATACATATACGTTAGCATTCATTATAAAAAACGGCAGTGCAAGTAAGAAAGTTAAAATTGGAACAACATGATATGAGATTTTTTCGTTACTTTAAGGCGAATTTAAAAGACACATCATGCTAATAAGATTTAATGTTGAGAATTTTCTGTCATTTAATGAGAAAACAGAGTTCTCATTAATAGCAAATAAAGAAAGACGACTTCCATCTCACATAGTCAAAGGAGACGGAATAAATATTCTTAAATCAAGTGTGATTTACGGTGCGAATGCATCTGGCAAATCAAACCTTGTAAAGGCAATCGATTTTTCAAGAAAAGTAATCACAAAAGGAATTGAAAAGTTAAATCCTGTAAATTGTCACTTCCGGTTGAAGAAAGATAATTTGAATAAACCTTCCATCTTCAATTATGAAATAAAATCTGGTGACAAATACTATTCTTATGGATTTGCAGCACAATTGAATGAGCTTAAAATAATAGAAGAATGGCTTTACGAAATTGGTAATAATAAAGAGAAAAAGATATTTGAAAGAGTTCTTAATGATTTAGGGAAACATGAAATTGAGATTGGAATTCAGTTAAGTCCAAAAGCTAAAAAACGATTCGATGTTTATAAAGAAGATTTCCAAAATTCTGACAGCCTGCTATTTTTGAGTGAGATGAATAGAAAAAGCATTGATGACTTTCCTGAAGTTGTGGGATTTATAGATGTTTATAATTGGTTCGATAAAAAACTGACAGTTTTAAAACCCGATTCAAAATTTGCTGGATTAAACTTCATTGGTGATGATAATGAAATGTCAAAAACCTTTAATAGTTTTTTAAACGTATTTCAAACGGGAATCAATAATGTAACATCTGAAGAAATTGATTTAGATAGTTTTGATATTCCAAAAAAAATCAAAGAAGATTTAACAAAAAACATAGAGAAGGCAAAAGCAATAATTTTTGAAATAAATGGTATAACTTATTCATTAAAGAAGAATGAGAGTAATGAATACAAGATTAAGAAAATAGGTCTTGAGCATCTCACGGATGAAGGAAATTCAATAGTCTTTGATATTGAAGATGAATCTGATGGCACTCAAAGATTATTTGATTTTATACCAGCAATTCATGAGCTATCAAAAACGGATTCTATATTTATTATTGATGAATTAGACCGAAGTTTACATTCAAAATTGACTTTTGGCATCTTTGAATTATTCCTCAAATTGACAGAAAATAATGAAAGTCAACTAATTGCTACATCTCACGAATCCTTATTGCTCGACTTAGAATTGCTGAGACGTGATGAAATATGGTTTGTTGAGAAAGAGAAAAACCAATCACGTTTATATTCCTTAGATGAATTTAAAGTTCGGAATGATAAGATAGTAAGCAAAGACTACTTATTAGGGAGATACGGAGCTATCCCAATTTTCAAAAGCTTTAAAAATTTACAGTTTTAGTTATGGCAAGTCGTTTAAGGATAAAAAATACTTTTGGGGAAAGACCTGTTGAATCTTCAACAAGAACAGCTAAATCCCTATATGTAATTTCAATTGCAGGAGAAGGAAAAACAGAAGAACAATATTTTGATGGAATTTATGATTTAAATAGGTCAGAATTAATTCGAATTGAACGACTGGAGAAAGCTGACGAGACTGACACAAAAAGCCATCCAAATCATGTAATTGAATTACTTGATGAAAGAAAAGAATATTGGGAAGCTCATGGAGTTGAACCAAATGAATTGTGGATGGTAGTTGACCGGGATAAGCAAAATGTATCTAAAGACCAATTAAATGAAATTGTTGAAAAATGTAGAATTGAAGGCTATAATTTAGCGTTATCAAACCCAACATTTGAATTTTGGCTATTATTACATTTGACATCTATTGAATTGTATGACAAAGAATTATTATTGTCAAACCCCAAAGCCACAGTCAAAAGTAAAAAACGATATTTAGAAAAAGAGCTTTCAAAACTTCTCGGCGGATACAACAAGAATAAATTGCATTTTGAGAAATTCGAAAAAGGAATCAAAGATGCAGTGAGCCGAGCCAAAGAATTATCTGTTGACAATCTGACTATTATTGACGATTTAGGCACAAGCGTTTGTTTACTCGTTGAGAAAATAATAAAATAACGAAATGCCAACAAAGAACTGAGCTTAAAAGCAAGTAAAAACCCATAATTTTTCTTTTAAAACAACCTGTTTTTATAGGGGGCTGTTCCAAAAGAAAAATTATTGAACAACGATACTACTTCGATACGCCGGATCATACGGTAATCCTGATTGGGCAATTGCAAATGACTGTTTTATTAGTTTGTTACAGACCGCAATCAGTGCTAATTTTTTCGATTTCCCTTTGTTTACCAACCGTTGATAAAGCGACCGACACTGCGGATTACACTGGCAGGCTGTAAAACTGCACATAAACAATTGATTTCGAATATATGGATTGCCTCGTTTGCTGATCCGTGAACGGCCTTTTACGCTGGTCCCCGAAGAATGCTCTATGGGAGATAAACCGCAAAAAGAAGATACCTGGCGATAATTATCAAAATCGCGGAAGCCATTGGTTAAAATGATAAGAAAGGCAGCAGTCTTTTTTCCAATTCCTGGAATGCTGGATAGATTAACAAACAGATCTGCATCATATTGGTGTATCAGCGATTGCATTTCTGTTTCCAGTAACTCAATTTCCAGGCGCACCTGTTTGAGTTGCCGCTTTAGCGAACGAATCAGCACTCCGCTTTTAACTCCCCTACTTTCCAAACTCTGGATATGGTTTTTTAAGGAGGTATTCTGTTTTAAATAAATAACAATCACCCGCTGAAGCTGTTTGCATTTGGTTATGTAATCCGGTGCCGGAATCCATGGTGATAGCTCGGGCTGTTCCTCTCCGTACAAAGCAATCATGCGTGCATCACTTTTATCGGTCTTGTTTTGCTGCAGCTTCATCTGGATGAAACGTTTGATGGAAATAGGATTAACTACTGCCAACTCAATATCATGCTCATACAAATACAGCGCAAGCTGCTGATAGTAGCTCGCAGTGGCTTCCATCACGCAAAAACTATTGGCTGGTAATTGTTTGGAAAACTGGCGAAAGCCCTTTCGCCCATTTGGAAAAGAACGATGTCCCGCAATACTGTCCCAAACATCAAATTTGTCTTTCGATACGTCAACTCCAACAAAATGATTAGTTTTATACATAATATTTTGATTATGAAGGAACGAAACTACGGTTATATAGCAACCTAAAAGCAGGCTTAACAGCCCAGAGAACTGATCGTATTTCTGTAGTAAAAGAGCGGGGATAATCTATGTTGACAGGCTCTGGTGGCCTATTTTGTATCTCAACCTTATTCCACTCTTTCGTTCTTTCTGTTTATTAGTAAAAGATAAGAAAATGTAAACTTAGGTTCTGTATATGTCATAGCCGGTTTTGTGGGTAATTACAGGTTTATCTCCCGCATTTACTTCATCTCGGTTTGACAGAAAAGTAGCCCGCAATCGGCTACGCCACATACAGCTGACCGTTAGAAAAATAGAACAACCAACAAGAAAAATGACAGCATCGAATTTATTAAAGCAAATAGAGTTTATTAAAGAGATTGATAAAATTAAATACATCCAGCGGCGTACAAAACTGTTTAACAGCAACCGCAACGAAAACGACGCCGAACACAGTTGGCATCTGGCCATGATGGCAATTGTTTTAAGCGAATATTCCGATGCAAAAATCGACCTGTTAAAAGTGGTAAAAATGGTGTTAATACACGACATTGTTGAAATAGATGCCGGCGACACTTTTATTTACGACCAAAATAAAAACCATGATAATACCGCGGAAGAGCTAAAGTGTGCGAAACGGATTTTTGGGATGTTGCCCGAAAAACAAGCAGTGGAATTTATCGATTTGTGGACTGAATTTGAAGCCGGCGTTTCGAATGAGGCAAAGTTTGCCAAATCGATGGACAGGCTTGAGCCTTTACTGCAAAATATTTCGAATAACGGAGGCACGTGGGAAGAGTTCAGCGTGAATTTCCAAAGTGTTTACGAAAAGAAGAAAGTGATAAAAAATGGTTCGGCAGAACTATGGGATTATGCAGAGAAACTAATTAACGACAGTGTTGATAAAGGCATATTAAAGAAATAAGCTTGCTTGTTAATTTTGGTAGACAACTGTTAATCAAACCGAATCACCTTGTCGGGCGAAATTTTTGAAATAAACCAGCTTGGAATAATCAGTATCAGCGAGGTAATTACAATGGTTCCGAGGTTGAGTAATAGCAGGTGAGTAAGCGAAAAGTTCATCGGTACATAATCAACGTAATACGACTCGGGATTTAGCTGAATAATATGAAACGCCATTTGTAGCAATACGATAGCCACACCAATTGCATTTCCCCACAACAGCCCGCGGCCGGTTAAAAATACCGAGAGATACACAAACACCTTTCTGATGCTCCAATTTGGGCTTCCCATGGCTTTTAGCACGCCAATCATGGTGGAACGTTCGAGTATTAGTACCAGTAGCCCCGACACCATGTTAAACGCCGCCACAACAACCATTAAAATCAGTATTATCCACACGTTCATATCCAGAATGGACAGCCAGTCGAAAATTTGCGGATAAACGCGCGTAATACTTTGGGTGCGCAGAATCTCAGCGTTTTCTTCGCGGTAACTGATAATAATGTTACGTATGTTTTGCTCAATATTGTCGATATCGAAAAAGTCGGTGGTAATTACCTCGAAACCGGTAATCTGGTCGGGGCGCCAGTCGTTAAGCCGCTGAATTTGTTTCAGATCGCCCAATATAAACAGCTGGTCGAACTCCTCGAAGCCTGTGCGGTAAATGCCGCTTACCTCCATTTGCCGTATTCTTGGAAATTTCTCATCGCCGGTAATAAAATACATTATAATGCGGTCGTTCAGTTTCAGGCGCAGCAGTTTGGCCACCTGCTCCGACAACAGAACCTGGTTTACACGGGCACTGTCGTTAACTGCGGGTACCTCGCCCTCAACAAGGTGTTTTCTGAAAAACTGCCAGTCGTAATTCTCATCTACGCCTTTAAACACAATGCCCTGAATGTATTCTTCGGTTTTAATCATTCCCGGTTTGGTGGCATAAGGCTGCAGGCGTTTTACTCCGGGCAGCGCTTTAACATCGGCCAGAAAAGGCTGATCTTCCGAAACCGGGCTGGTTTCGTACGAGCTGTTTGAATCGTAATTTATAATTTGAATATGCGAACCAAAGCCAATTACTTTGTTACGGATTTCTTTTTTAAAACCGGTAACCACCGCCACCGAAACAATCATTACTGTTAACCCCAGTGCAATACCCGCCAGCGCAATACGAATAATGCGTTGCGACAACAGCTTTTTGTTTGCCTTGTCGAAAAAAAGTCGGCGCGATATAAAAAGTTCGGTGTTCAAAATTATCAATGATTTTAAATCAATTATCAGCAGCCAAATGTACAAATCTATTTTTTACTTTTTGCTGGATGTGGAATCGTATCAGTTTATTTTGCAGAGAGAGTTAAAATGTTTTATCACTAATATGTCTGAATTTTTAAACCATTACCAAAAATAAGAAATAGACTTTGCCCTATCGGGCCGATTCTACTCTTTGGCTTAGCCCAAAGAGTAGACAGAAAACCCAAGGCTGCGCCCACTTCACTCGGAAAAGCTACGTGATGTCGGCTAAAATTACTGAAACTCGTCGTACCTCCTCAAACATCAGTTATTTTTTACGCCGTCACCACTTGTTTTCCGGCTCACCGGACGAGGCCAGGCTTCGATGCAGCTGACGTTACATATTTGGACGGCCTCTTTTGGGCTTTGCCCGGAGTTGAAATAAAACCTTAGTGAGAGCGGGAAGCTCCGAGTGGACGAGGAGATCACCCGTCCGAATTTAGGTTTTATGAAAACGAAGGGTAAAGGTCAAAAGCAGCCTTGAACTTTTTGCATCGTTTTTGGATCAAGCCAAAAATGATGGCCGCCGGCAGGCCGAAAATTTCAAATGTTTAACTTTTGATCGAAATCAGAAGGCTTTATTCTTCTTTTAGCTAGCACAATTAGTTTGTAGTTTCAACCTGTAATTCCGGCTCGGTAACATCGCTTCGGCGGTTAATAAACGGAAGAATAAGGATAGATATTATACCGATTACAATAATCATTGCCGTCATTGATGTGTGGGCCACAAAAGCAAAGATAATACCGTTTTCGTTGGCTACTCCATACAACGAAAGGGCTTCTTTTGCCATAAAATGCCATGCTCCGATTCCGCCCTGCACCGGTGCTACCATACCAAAACTTGCCAAAACAAACGTGGTTAGTCCGGCAATCGGGTTCAGGTCACTGGTAAAATCAAAGGCAAAGAATACCACGTAAAGCATGAGGTAATACATGCCCCAGATAAATGCCGAATGAAAAAAGAACCAGCCTTTTTTCTTGATATTGCGAATGGAAATAAAACCTTCTTTAAAATTGCGGATGATCTCTACTATCTTTTTGAAAAACGCGGTATGCTTAAATGCATTTCTGAATACAAAAATCAAAATCGCCAGTACTACCAGTCCAATTAAAAGGTATGGCGATGTAACTGCTGCATGCAGTTTTTCCGAAATTTCGGGATTCGATTTCATAAAGTGCAGCATCTCTCCAAACTGCGAGAGAATAACAATTGCCAGCAAAATCAGCAGCGAAATAAGGTCTATCAGTCGCTCGGCTACAACGGTTCCTACCAATTTTGTAAACGATATTTTTTCGTAGCGCGACAAAACACCACAGCGCGATACTTCGCCCATTCGCGGAAAAGCCATATTCATTAAATAGCCAACCATTACGGCCAAAAAAGTATTGATAAAGCGTGGTTTGTGCCCGATGGGTTCAATCATTAATCCCCATCGTAATGTGCGGCTTATATGGCTCAGCAAGCCTAAAAATAACGATAGCGCTACCCACCAGTAATTAACGTTGTTTTTTAATACGGTTTTTATCCGTTCAATATCCTGATCTTTATAAATGAGCCAAAAAATGAAGGCTCCGAGTGCGAAGAAGCCGAGAAATTGTAAGATCTTAACAATTGTTTTTTTCAAAATCAAGGTTTTTTTATTGCTTTCTTTTCCGCGGTGGGCGTTATTTCCCTTAAAATTTACTACTTTCACGACGCGAAAAAAACCGTTAGGTATTGAGCAATTCTTTGAGGGCAAAAATATAAATTTGTTTTATTAATCGTACTAAAAAGAGAATTAAGTAAAATTGGCAATGGACGAGGTTGAGTGTAATGAGCTTTGTACGACCCAAAAAAAATCTTGGTCAGCATTTTTTAACCGATCAAAATATTGCGCGGAAAATTGTTGACAGCCTGGGTGCCGATGTACCGGATGTACTGGAGATCGGCCCTGGAATGGGAGTCCTAACTCAATACCTATTGCAACGCCCTGAACTGAATGTTCATGTTGTTGAAATCGACCGCGAATCAGTAGAATACCTTCAACAAAATTTTCCGACATTAAAACACATTTGGGGAGAAGATTTTTTGAAAACTGATGTTGCCAGCCGTTTTTCAGGAAATTTTAGTCTTATTGGTAACTTCCCTTACAATATTTCATCGCAAATATTTTTTCGCGTATTGGAATTCCGCAACCGTATTCCCGAAACTGTTGGAATGATACAAAAAGAGGTTGCCGAGCGTATTGCTGCGCCTCACGGATCGAAAATCTACGGAATACTTAGTGTTTTGCTACAGGCCTTTTTCGATATCGAATACCTGTTTACCGTGTCGGAAGGAGTGTTTAACCCGCCACCAAAAGTTAAATCGGCAGTAGTGCGGTTAAAACGAAACCAGTTAGAAGAACTACCGTGCAGCGAAGAGCTGTTTGTAAAAGTGGTGAAGGCAGCTTTTAACCTTCGCCGAAAAATGCTACGTAACTCTTTAAAGGAAATTTGTTCTGCATTACCTGAAGAGTATGCTATGAAACGTCCGGAACAACTTTCGGTCGGTGCGTTTATTGATCTAACTTGTAAAATCGAAGAAATCGAAAAACAGTAAATCATGAGTTTTGAAATAACCAGAGAATACATTGAGCAGTTAAGAGAACTGATTGAAGAGGGGAAGAAGAAGGAAGTTGCTGCTTTAATGGAGGATCTTCACCCGGCAGATATTGCCGAGATTATGGATGATCTGAACATGGAAGAAGCGAAATTCATTTATTTGCTGATTGATGGCGAAAAAGCGTCTGATGTTCTGATTGAGATTGATGAAGACGACCGCCGCCGCTTTTTGAAAATATTGCCTCCCGAAATGATTGCCACCCGCTTCATCGAATACATGGACTCGGATGATGCAGCAGACGTGGTTGCCGATTTGGACGAAGATGTTCAGAAAGAAGTACTGAACGAGATTGAAGATCTTGAGCAGGCTGGTGATATTATCGATCTGCTGGATTACGAAGAAGATTCGGCTGGTGGTATTATGGCAAAAGAGCTGGTTGCCGTAAACGAAAACTGGAACGTTGCAACCTGCCTGAAAGAAATAAGCCGCCAGGCTGAAGAGGTTGACGAGATATTCTATATTTATGTAACCGACAACGACGATAAATTAAAGGGAGTACTTTCGCTGAAAAAGCTGATATTAAACCACACCAATACCAAAGTATCGAAAATCTACGATCCGGACATCCAAAAAGTATACACCAATGCCCGGCAGGAAGAGGTAGCCGAGTTGATGGATAAATACGACCTTGTTGCTATGCCCGTGGTGGATGAAATTGGGCGTTTGCAAGGGCGGATCACCTTTGATGATGTAATTGATTTTGTGCGTGACGAAGCCGAAAAAGATTACCAGATGGTATCGGGTATTACTGGCGATGTGGAGCCCGGCGACAAAGTGTGGCAAATATTACGTGCGCGTTTTCCGTGGTTGTTGATTGGTTTATTAGGAGGTATTTTAAGTGCGGTGGTTTTAGGCTCACACGAGGAGTCGTTAACAAAAGTTACCCAACTGGCATTTTTTATTCCGCTTATTGCAGCGATGGCCGGTAATGTTGGAGTTCAGTCATCGTCGATTGTAGTTCAAAGTATTGCAAGTGGGGTGAAAGATATTGAAACGCCTGCACGAAAATTAGTAAAAGAAGTATCGATAGCAGTGTTAACAGCAAGTATTTTTGCCATACTCATCTTTTTCTACAACTTCTTTGTTTCAGGAAACATGAATCTTACTTACTCGGTTTCCATTTCATTATTTATAGTTATTATTTTTGCCTCATTGTTTGGCACTGTAATTCCCTTGATTCTGCATCGTTTTAAAATCGACCCCGCTTTGGCAACCGGGCCGTTTATTACTACCATGAACGATATTTTGGGAATGATGATTTACCTGACTATCTCGGGAATATTTTTTAACCTGGTTTAAACGTTGCATATTTTCGGGCATAATTCTTGATAGGCCATAATCCCTGATTACGAATTTTACCAAGCCTTCAATGAGGAAAAACACATTTGCATTTCTGTTGCTGTTTTTAACTATAAGTACAGCATTTGGACAAGAGTATGAAATTCAAAAAAGTATTGCGATAAACCTAAGACCTTCCATCTTCGAGGATCCTCCAACTACTTTGTCATTCGAAATTGCACACGAATGGCGATTGTCGGAATTTTTTGCAATTGAGGCAGGAGCGGGGATTGAAAACAGTGAGGAATATTCTTCGATAGATGAATGGGTTGATTTTTTTGATCAGATTGAAATTGGAGAATACAGTCTTCGCGGGAAAAGTAAATATTTGGATGGGAAGTTATCCGGTTATTTTCCGGTTTTTTACGATGATGATGACAACTGGCTTTTTCAAATTTATGCCTCATTTTACGCAGGGGTAGCAAACCAATCTTTATCTGGCGAGGCTAATTTTTTTGATAGTGATCAACATATTATAAATAAAGCTGATGACCGGACACAACTTTTTTATGGATTTGATATTGGTGTTTGGGCTGCGCTCTCTGATAGGTTTTCGGCAAAATTCTTTATTGGTGGTAACAGTATTAATTTTAAAAAGGCCACTCGAAAAATGAATCAACAATTAGGTAATATGAACTTTGAATATCCCCGTTTAGACAATTTACCTTATTACGGATTTACGCTGAGTTATATTTACCGGAAAAGCAAAAAGAAGTAATTAAACCGAATTTATCGCAATTACCGGATCGAGTTTGGCAGCTGCGCGAGCAGGCATAAATCCGGCAATAAAACCAATAATCGAAGAAATCAGGAGGCCGTTGATGATATTTCCGGTGGTTAATACAATTGTAAAATCGGTTGATTGATTAACCACAATTGTTCCGGCATAAATTAAAAGCAGGCCAACAATGCCGCCAATTACCGAAAGTACAATCGCCTCGAAAATAAATTGCAGCAGGATAAAGTAACGTTTTGCACCCAACGATTTTTGGATACCAATAATTTTGGTACGTTCTTTTACCGAAACAAACATGATATTGGCAATTCCGAAACCACCAACAAGAATTGAGAATCCTCCGATAATGGCTCCGGCCAAATTAAACACAACAAAAAACTGGTCGAACTGATTGGCAACCAAACTTACCTCGTTTAACGCAAAATCGTTTTCTTCCATTGGTTTTAACCGGCGAATGGTGCGCATAATACCTTCCAGCTCGGCCATAAATTTATCGGTGTCGATATTGTCTTTTGCTTTAATACAAATAGTTTGGCCGCGATCGCGATCACGCACGTCAATCATGTAATACGATTTTACAACGCTAATATGAATATAGCGGTCCATACTGGTGCCAAAAGCATCTTGCCCCATTTGCGTGTAAACGCCAATAATGTTGAATTTTTGCCCCTGAATTTTTATGGTGTGACCAACCGGATCCAACCCATCAAAAAGTTGGTTGGCAATTTCATGACCGATAACTGCTGCCGGCGCTCCGTTTCGCATTTCCGACTCGGTGAAGTACCGTCCTTTGGCAATTTCAAGGTTCCATACATCCATCAGCCCCTCTGAGGTTGCCATTATTACAGCGTTGTCGAGCGTTGTGCTGCCGTACTGAACTTTACGGCCAAAACCAAACAAAAATGCTGCATTGTCAATGGTTTGTGCACGTCGGATTACTTCATCGGTTTCCTCTAAAGTTGGTACAGGGCGGTTCTGGTATTTCCAGAATGGATATTCGGTTTCGCCTTCCGGAGGTGTCCAGGGCATTTTTTGCACATAAACCATGTTGCTGCCCAGCGAGTTCAGGCTGTCGCGAATAAAACCTTCCAACGAATCGATAACCGTAAAAACGGAAATAATAGCAAAGATACCAATTGTTACACCCAGCAACGACAGAATAGTGCGTAGCTTATTTGCTGCAAGCGAATTTGCCGCAAACGAAAAAGATTCGTATATCAATCGAAGCAGTAACATTATCAGGTTTTAAATTAAAGTAAAAATAGTACTTGTTTTTCAATTCATTTATTGGTTTAGCACATATCTCCCCAAAAAGTCTTTCCCATTCAGTTTTTAGCCGCAGAAAGAGAAGGTATTATTGAACTAAACCAATTTGTTGTATTAGTGCTCAATCGCTGAAAATATTACAATGAATTTAGAAATACTTCGGTATGCAAATAATATTTTAATTAGCGTTTGGTTTATAATATTAAATTATCTGTTTTTCTTATCTTTGCATGCGAATTTGAAAAATCCAATAAATGGCTGATAATAAAAAAATTAAGACTGCTTTGGTTTCAGTCTTTCACAAAGAAAATTTAGATAAGATTGTTACGAAACTGAACGACTTGGGTGTTAATATATTAAGTACCGGAGGTACAAAAAGTTTTATCGAGTCGTTGGGCGTCGAGGTTACCTCGGTTGAAAGCCTGACCGGATACCCGTCGATTTTAGGTGGACGTGTAAAAACTTTGCATCCAAAAGTGTTCGGTGGAATATTATCGCGTCGCGACAACCAGGGCGATGTAAGCCAGTTAACAGAATACGAAATCCCGGAGATCGACCTTGTAATTGTTGATCTGTATCCGTTTGAAGATACTGTGGCATCGGGAGCCGAAGAACAAGATATAATTGAAAAAATTGATATAGGCGGAATTTCACTGATTCGTGCCGCTGCCAAAAACTTTAAAGATGTGGTGATCGTTCCTTCGCAAAACGAATATCAGCCACTGCTTGAAAAACTGGAAGCTAACAATGGAGAGTTCAGTTTGGAAGATCGTAAATGGTTTGCCGGAAAAGCATTTGGTGTTTCGTCGCATTATGATGCAGCTATTTTTAGCTACTTTAATGATGGTGAAGACGCCGGAACACAACGCATTAGCCTAAATGATGGCGATGTTTTGCGTTACGGAGAAAATCCACACCAGGCAGCAACATTCTTCAAATTCGATAACGTTGCCGAAGGTGCTGGCCTTGCCAATGCACAGGTATTGCAAGGAAAAGCTTTATCGTACAACAATATGCTGGATGCCGATGCTGCCTGGAAATCGGCCAGCGATGCATATCACTCAGTAACTCACATTCAAAACAAAGTAGCCGTTTCGGTTATCAAACACCTAAACCCTTGTGGTTTGGCAGTAACCGATAACATTATGGAATCGTTGGAACTGGCCTGGGCCGGTGATCCGATCAGTGCATTTGGCGGAATTATTTGTTTTACCGATACAGTTACTAAAGAAGCTGCCGAGTGGTTTAGTAAAAAATTCATCGAAATTATTATCGCTCCTGAATATACTGACGAAGCATTGGAGGTTTTAGCCAAGAAGAAAAATCTTCGTGTTTTGGTAACACCGGTTCGCCCAATGGTGGCAGGAGAAAAATTATACCGTTCGATTAGTGGCGGAATGTTGGTTCAGGATGAAGATGAAGGTTTGGATACTGAATTTAAAACCGTAACCAAAAAAGAATTTGAAGCTTCAAAAATGAACCTGGCCAAATTCGGATCAATCGCTTGTAAACACCTAAAAAGTAATGCCATTGCGGTAGTAACAGAAACTGAAAAAGGAGCTTTCTGGTTAACCGGAGCAGGAATGGGGCAACCAAACCGCTTGGATAGTTTGCGTTACCTTACCATGCCACGTTTCGACCTGAAAGGTGGATTGGATATTGAAAAATCAGTACTGATTTCTGATGCTTTTTTCCCGTTCCGCGATAGCATCGAGGCAGCTAACGAATACGGTGTAAAATACATCATCGAGCCGGGTGGCAGTATCCGCGACGAGGAAGTGATTGAAGCTTGTAACGAATTTGGTATTGCCATGGCATTTACAGGCCGTAGACATTTCAGACATTAAGAAATAAAATTATCTTTATAGCACTAGATACATAGCAAATTAATTTATGGGTTTATTTTCATTTTTAACGCAGGAGATAGCAATTGACCTTGGAACGGCCAATACTATTATCATTCATAATGATAAAATTGTAGTGGACGAACCTTCGATAGTGGCCATCGATATGAAAACCGAAAAGATGGTTGCCATTGGAGAAAAAGCCAGGCAGATGCAGGGGAAGACGCACGCAAACTTAAAGACAATCAGGCCATTACGCGATGGTGTTATTGCCGACTTTAATGCTGCGGAGCAAATGATTAGGGGGATGATTAAAATGATTAACCCGAAGTCGAGGATGTTTTCTCCGGCTTTAAAAATGGTAATTTGTATCCCTTCAGGAAGTACCGAGGTTGAAATTCGTGCGGTACGCGACTCGTCGGAACATGCCGGCGGACGCGAGGTTTACATGGTTTACGAACCATTGGCAGCTGCAATTGGTATCGGTTTAGATGTGGAAGCTCCTGAAGGAAACATGGTTGTGGATATAGGTGGTGGTACTACCGAGATTGCAGTTATCTCTCTTGGTGGTATCGTTACCAACAAATCAATCCGTATTGCCGGCGACGACCTTACCGCCGATATTATGGAATATATGCGTCATCAGCACAATATTAAAATTGGAGAACGTACAGCAGAGGAAATTAAAATTCATGTTGGTTCGGCATTGTCGCAGCTAAAAGAACCACCACCGGATTATGTAGTTCAGGGACCAAACCAAATGACAGCATTGCCAATCGAGGTGCCGGTTTCGTATCAGGAAATTGCACATTGCCTGGAAAAATCGATTTCGAAAATTGAAACAGCGGTATTGAGCGCCTTGGAGCAAACACCTCCTGAATTGTATGCTGATATTGTGGTTAAAGGAATTTGGCTGGCAGGCGGTGGCGCCTTGTTAAAAGGCCTTGATAAACGATTGACAGACAAAATTGGAATACCGTTCCATATTGCAGAAGATCCGTTACGTGCGGTTGTAAGAGGTACCGGTATTGCCCTTAAGAATGTAGAAAACTTCTCATTCCTTATCCGATAGATAATTGTAAGTTAAAAGCATAAATGCGCAATCTCCTTCGATTCCTGGTAAGAAATTATGCGTTTCTTCTGTTTCTTTTTTTAGAAGCGGTTTCGTTGGTGATGGTGTTTAGCTACAACAGTTTTCAGCGTTCACGTTTTCTTAATTCGGCAAATTTTATTTCGGGTAGTTTGTACAATACAACAAGCTCGGTTTTGCAGTATTTTGAATTAAGAAGAGTTAATGAAGAACTGGCTAACGAAAATGCTTATCTCCGTTCGGTGCTCGATGGTGGAACCGCAGACATAAAAGCCATTGCTGATTCTGTTATTCTTACCAACGAACTGCCTGATTCAAATTTTGTGTTCAGAGCAGCACGAATTATTAATAACTCGGCCAATAAACAGCAAAATTACATTACGCTTGATAAAGGCCTTGACGACGGAATAAAAGCTGATCAGGGAATTCTGGCACCTGAAGGAGTGGTTGGAGTGGTAACGAGTGTTTCCAACTCTTACGCTTCGGGTTTGTCGTTGCTAAATCCACGTTGGAGCATTTCTGCCAAGCTAAAAAAATCAGGATATTACGGTTCGTTGCATTGGGATGGGCGAAACTATCGCGAAGCCGATTTACAGGAAATTCCAATTCATGTAAATCTGGCAACAGGCGATACAGTTGTCACCAGTGGCTATTCATCAATTTTTCCCGAAGGATTGTTGATTGGTACTATTCTATCGTTTGACCAGCCACAGGGCGAAAACTACTATAATATAAAAGTGCAGCTGGCTGTCGATTTTAAATCGATACGTTATGTACATGTAATTGAAAATGTGAAAAAAGAGGAGTTAAAAGACCTGGAGAATAAAGTTATAAATGGCGCGGGAATTAATTAGATATATCATCATGTTTATAGTGCTTGTGCTAACGCAAGTGCTGTTTTTAAACCAGGTGCAGATGAGTGGATTTGCAAATCCATACATCTACATTTTGTTTATCATGTTGCTTCCTGTAAATGCACCACGTTATGTGCTTCTTTTGGGGGCATTCTTTATTGGTCTCAGCATCGATATCTTTTCAAATACCCTGGGAGTTCACGCATTTGCGTCGGTGTTTATTGCATTTCTGCGACCGCTTATTATTCGGGCAATTACCAACCGCGAAGAAGATATGGAAGATTACCCCGGCCTGGCGCAAAACGGACTGGGCTGGTTTGTGTACTACACGGCAATTATGGTATTTCTTCATCATGTCGCACTTTTCTTTATCGAGGTATTCACTTTTACAGATATTCTGGGAACTTTATATCGTATCGTTTTAAGTTCGTTGTTTTCAATTTTTGTTATAGTTTTAAGCCAGTTTATTGTATTCCGCGATTAACAGAAGTCGAAAAAAAGGACCTTATTTTTTTGAACGTTTATAAAAGATTTCCAACATTTAGTCGTTGGTAATCTGAACAAAGAAGAGGCAGTATATCAGATGAATAATTTGTCGAAACGAAGTTATATTGTTGCAGCGGTTTTTGCTGTTGTTGGCTTAATCTATGCTATCGATTTATTTCGGTTGCAGGTATTGGAGTCCGACTACAAACAATACGCTACCAATAACGTTTTGCGCGAGGTTGTTCAATACCCGGCTCGTGGCCTGGTTTACGATAGGAACGGCGAATTGCTGGTTTACAATAAAACAGCGTACGACCTGATGATCACACCTCGCGAAGTGGAGCAGTTTGATACGCTTTTGCTTTGTAACTTATTAGATATTACCCGCCCCGAGCTGGAAGAAGGAATTGCCAAAGCAAAACATTATTCGCGGTATAAACCGTCGGTGCTAATTAAACAAATATCTCCCGAAAATTTTGCCTTGTTGCAAGAACAGCTCTATAAATTCAAGGGATTTCACTCACAAACCAGGACATTGCGCGAATATACACACCCGGTAGCAGCTCATGTTTTGGGGTATGTAGGCGAGGTTAATGCAAACGACATTAAACGTGATACCTACTACAAATCGGGCGACTACATTGGGCAAAGCGGAGTGGAAAGAACTTACGAAAAGCAGCTCAGAGGAGTTAAAGGCGTAAAAAAATACATGGTTGATGTGCACAACCGAATTCAAGGCTCGTACCTGAACGGCGGGGAAGATAAACCGGCAGAAATTGGTAAAAACCTGGTGTCGACAATTGATATTGATTTGCAGGTTTACGCAGAAGAACTTTTTCAGAATAAAAAAGGTGCTGTTGTTGCCATCGAACCAAAAACCGGCGAGATCCTTGCTATGCTGAGCGCGCCAACTTACGATCCGGGTTTGCTGGTGGGGCGGGTTCGTGGAAAAAACTTTAGCCACCTGCAAAACGATACTTTAATGCCCTTGTTCGATCGTTCCTTACAAGCGCGTTATCCACCGGGATCTACATTCAAACCATTCAACATTTTAATTGGCTTGCAGGAGGGCGCGATCAATACCTCAACGCATATTGTTTGTAATGGCCCGTTATCGAGTCCAATCAAGTGTACGCACAATCACGTTACGCCCACGAGTGTAATCGATGCAGTGCGCGAGTCATGTAATCCGTTTTTGTGGAATACGTTCCGAAATACAATCAATAAATACCCAACAACTGCTGAAGGATTTCATGTGTGGAGTGAGTATGTAAAACGTTTTGGTCTGGGACAAAAAGTAAGTGCCGAGTTTTATAATGAAAATTCCGGATTACGGCCAACCGTTGAGTATTATAACCGGATGCATAAAGGAGATTGGTGGCGGGCTTTAACAGTGCGTTCGCTGGCAATTGGTCAGGGCGAAATGGGAACAACTCCATTACAAATGGCCAACCTGGCAGCTATTCTGGCCAATAGAGGGTACTATTATCAACCCCACATTATTAAGGAGGTTGAGAATGATACCGTAAGAAGCAGTTTTTCTGTTAAACACGAAACCGGAATTGAAGATCAGTATTTCGAGCCTGTATATGAAGGAATGCGACAGGTTACCATTGCACGTTTGAATCGTTCGGTTCCCGGAATCAGCTATTGTGGAAAAACCGGAACCATTGAAAATAATCAGGGAATCGACCATGGAGCGTATATGGCTTTTGCACCTGAAGAAGATCCGCAAATAGCAATTTGTGTTTATGTAGAACACAGCAAATGGGGGGCAAGTTACGCAGCGCCAATTGCAAGTTTATTGATTGAAAAATACCTTAACGATAGCATTGCCAACAACCGACTTCGGTACGAAAAACAAATGATGGAGGCTGTTTTAACAGATCCGCACAACCCTGAATTAGCAGATTAATGCCAAGAAGAAATAACATATTAGCAAATATTGATTGGTTAACCGTTGGCCTGTATGTGCTGATGCTGTTTTTAGGCTGGTTTAACATTTATGCAGCTTTATACAGCGACGAGCATCAAAGTATTTTTGATGTTACTCAACAATACGGAAAACAGTTGATGTGGATTGGCGCAGCTTCGGTTATAGCATTGGTTATAATGTTGTTGGAGGTCAATTTTTACGTTTTCTTCTCTTACATAATCTACGGAATATTAATGTTGCTGCTTTTATTGGTACCATTTATTGGCAAGGAGATTAACGGAGCCCGGTCGTGGTTCGAAATAGGACCTATTTTGTTTCAACCGGCAGAATTTACAAAATCGGCAACTGCTTTGGCGCTGGCGCGCTATATGAGTACCCATGGTTTTAAACTCCAAACAACAAAATCGTTACTAACTATTGCGGCAATAATATTCGGTCCTGTGATTTTAATTTTGTTGCAAAACGATACCGGATCAGCATTGGTTTATTTTTCGTTTGTTTTGGTATTGTACCGCGAAGGTTTATCCGGAGTAGTACTGTTCTTCGGCACATTGGTCGCTATTCTTTTTGTGCTGGCGCTGGTATTAACCAACCTTACTTTAGCCTTAATTATGGTAGGGGTAGCCTTGGTAATGTTCCTTATCTTTAATCCAAAACTAAAGAAGTTTTTCAATATAGCCCTTATTTATGCATTGGCCATCGGCTTTTTTATTCTTTTAAGTTATGTGATAAAAACAAAATTCGAACTGGCACAATTTATTCTTGCCGGAGCAGTAGTTGGTTCGTTAATAGTACTTTACAATAGCGTTCGTAATAAGATGACTAATTATACAAAAATAGCGATTGTATTTATTGGTTCAATATTATTTACCATCTCGGTTGATTATGGTTTTGAGCATTTTTTGGAGCCTCACCACCAGGTGCGAATAAACGAGCTACTTGGGATTGAATCGAATCCGCAGGGTGCCGGCTACCACGTAAATCAAAGCAAAATTGCCATAGGTTCGGGCGGAATGTGGGGTAAAGGCTACCTTGAAGGAACCCAAACCAAGTTTGATTTTGTACCCGAGCAAAGTACCGATTTTATATTCTGTACTGTTGGCGAAGAATGGGGTTTTGCCGGAACCCTGTCTATAATTTTGCTTTTTATGTTCTTGTTTATGCGCCTTATTTGGCTTGCCGAGCGGCAACGATCAACCTTTTCGCGTATTTACGGTTATTCGGTTGCTGTAGTCTTGTTTTTTCATTTCATGGTTAACATTGGAATGACAATTGGAATGATGCCGGTAATTGGAATCCCGCTACCGTTTTTTAGTTACGGAGGTTCATCACTTTGGTCGTTTACCATATTGCTGTTTATATTCATTCGTCTCGATGCCAGTCGGTTGGAGAAATTATCAGGCTAAGTTTTACCTGCTTTTTAAGATTTTTTAAAACATTTTTTTACTACCCCCATTTTTATACCTTTGTGGGGCTTTAAAAAAAGCGGAGGAATTTCTTTTACAGGAATTCATCAAAAAAAGGGAAAAACAGACAGATAACATTAACATAGTTCTTTAATATCCTATGGGAGAAAGAACCGCAGATTTATTCGAGTAGCGAATACTTAGAGTTGTGCGTTCAATTTTGCAGATCGGCTTGCATACGATCCCATTAAAAATTTTAATGAGATGAATTATAAACCTTATTCTCTTCATAACTTCAGGCAAATTCCGCAGATGGATTTTCTTTCTGAAGAACAGAAACTGGAAATAGAAGTGGTTGGAACGGTTTTACCATTTAAAACTGATAATTATGTAGTTGATGAGTTGATCGACTGGAATAATTTTGAACGTGATCCGTTTTTTATACTCAATTTTCCGCAGCGAGAAATGTTAGATAAAGGCAGTTTTGATAAAATTGCTTCGTTAATAACAAAAAATGCTCCCCGAAATACTATCCAGGAAGAAGTTAATAAAATCAGGTTAAAGCTTAATCCCAACCCTGCCGGACAAGAAAGTAATGTGCCGGTATTTAATGGAAAAAAACTTAGCGGAATCCAACACAAGTACCGCGAAACCATGTTGTTTTTCCCAACTCAGGGACAAACCTGTCATGCATATTGCACATTTTGTTTTCGGTGGCCACAGTTTGCGCTAAACGATTTTAAGTTTGCCATGAAAGAGGCAGACACCTTAGTTGAATACCTGAAAGCCAATCCACACGTAAGCGATGTACTGTTTACAGGAGGCGATCCGGCGGTGATGAAAACCAAATTCTTTGAGACTTATTTTAATGCTATTCTAGAGGCCGATATTCCAAACTTGCGCAACATTCGTATCGGAACAAAATCGTTGGCCTACTGGCCTTATCGTTATACAACCGACGAAGATGCGGATGATTTAATGCGACTATTCGAGAAGGTTAAAAAGAGGGGAATTAACATTGCATTGATGGCACACTTCAATCATCCGGGAGAATTGAAAACTGTGGCCGTCCAGAAGGCGGTAAAACGATTGACTGGTGCGGGAGTACAAATTCGTTCGCAATCGCCGTTACTACATCATATTAACGATCATAGCGATATTTGGGCCGAAAACTGGAAAGAACAGGTGAAATTGGGAATAATTCCATACTACATGTTTATCGCCAGAAATACCGGAGCACAAGATTATTTTGCCGTTACGCTCGACAGAGCCTGGAAAATTTTCAGAAGTGCCTACAATCAGGTTAGTGGCGTTTGTCGTACTGTTAAAGGGCCAAGTATGTCGTGCAACCCGGGAAAAGTACAAATTGTTGGAGTAAGCGAAGTGGCTGGGAAGAAAGCATTTGTATTAAACTTTTTGCAAGGACGTGATCCGAACTGGGTGGGACGACCGTTTTTTGCCGAGTTTGATCCGGATGCAATCTGGCTCGACGATTTGAAACCGGCTTTTGGCGAATCGAACTTCTTTTACGAACAAGCCTTTCTCGAATTACTTGCTTAATTGCGATTGATGACATTCAGAGCCCGGTTGTATAATCGGGCTTTTTTATTTCTACGTTATGTATTTCGGAAACAAAATTAAGCAGCTCGTTAAAAAAGGCTGTAAAGTTCAATTCCAGCTCAGCATAGTTATTCAGAAGAATGGATTCAACTTTTTCAGATTTTGATGGAAGACTGGAATGTTTGCCCATTATTTTCAATGATTGAATAATTCCCTCAACCGAGGCATACGAAAGCAGGCGCTTGTTCTGAATAAGAAAAGGTAAAAATCCCTGAACCCGAACAGGCAGTACACTAAAATGAGACAGCAAGATTGCATGAACACGTTTGGCAAAAACCGGTAAACCAACAGCGGAGTATTTTTCCCAGTTCTTAGCCAAAAAATGATCGTAAATAAAATCGACAACAATGCCCGAATACAAGCCAAACTCGTGACGAAACACCAGGCGTGCTTCTCTTTGTATAGGATGTGCGTCAGTATACGAATCTATTTGGCGGTGCAGTAAAATGCCTTTGGCAATTTCACTTTCGAATTGCAAATACTTGTTGCCTTTTATGTAATCGCCAATAAAATTTCCAACAAGCATTTTTTCCGACTCACCCGATAGGTGTAGATGTGCTAAATAGTTCATAATTAAATCAAACGTTCCGGCGTAAAATTTGTTCTTTGGTGAGATTTTTTTTGCAATAAAAAGTGTTCATTATCAGCCAATTAAAATTTAGTTATAATTATTTTGTTAAAGAGCAAGAATCTGCCTTTTGTTAGCTTTTCATTAATTTTTACATTTGCATCCGAAAGTAGAATTATGGCTAAAAAAATAGTTGCATTCGGAGAAGTAGTTTGGGATATTTTACCTAATGGTAAAGTATTGGGGGGTACGCCCTCTAATTTCGTTTTTCGGTGTAACTCATTGGGCGAAAAAGGTTATCTGCTTTCGCGTGTTGGCGACGACGATTTGGGAGCCGAAGCTATTGAAGAATTAATTAAACTGGGTATTTCAGACAAAAATGTTCAGCTCGATCCGGTATTTAAAACCGGAACAGTTGAAGTAAGTTTCGACGAAAACGAAGAAGCAGTTTACAAAGTGGCTCACGATGTTGCTTTTGATCATATTGAATTTTCGGCCGAAGCTTTAAAACTGGTTCGCAAAGCCGATTGCCTGGTTTTTGGTTTATTGCCACAACGCTTTGGCCTGTCGAAAAATACATTACGAGAATTAATTAAAGAATCGCCGGATTCGCTGCATTTTTTCGACCTCAAATTATTCGAACACTTTTTCAGTAGAAAGGTAGTAAAGCGTTTACTAAAAGCGGCTAACGTGGTACGCATAAAAGAGAAAGAAATCGAATTTCTGGCCGACAAACTGGAAATTGAATACTCCAGCATTGAAGATTTTGCACGTGCCTTATCAGCAGATTATAAAATTGATATTGTAATTATTACCCGCGGAAGCATTGGAGTATTGGCATTGCATGCTACTGATGGTGTATTTTTTGAGCCGGGTTATAACTTAAAAGCGGTTGATAATGTTGGATCGGGAATGGCATTTGCAGCCGGATTTTTGCATTATTACCTCAATGGAAAATCGGTTGATGAAGCCCTGAAATTTGGTAATGCAGTGGGTGCCCTAAATACCACCAAAAGAGGTGCAACCAGTTCGTTTACAAAAGACGACGTGCTGGCGTTTATGAAAAATACCGAACAGCACAAGCCCGTGTTATAGTTTTTTCTTCAATTATCCTATACTCTTAAACATCTGCTTTTTAGTAACAAAAGCTGTGCTTTTTATGTTTAAAAGAAAAAAGCTACAGTATGAAAGTTACAGCAAAAGAAATTACAGGCGCATTGCTTTCCCGGCTTTGGACAATGTATTTAGAACGGGTTTCATATGCCCGGGAATACCAGCGACTGGTACTTAAAAAGGGAGGGCAGGTCGTTAATGATCATATTGCTTTCAGAACCTTTAATACACACACTGGCGAACAGCCTGAAGGGATTAGGGCAATAAAACATATTATCTCAAGTCTTGAGTACTTTACGGTTGAAAAATATGATTTCAAAAAGAAAAAACTAAAGGCAGTTCACTTTGAACATCCTGATCCGATGTTCCCTAAATTATTTATTAGCCAACTTGAAGTTGATCAATTGCCGGAGTGGGCGCAGCTGGTTATAAAACGTACCGTAAAAGATACGCCCTATTTATTATCGGATGAGAGCATCGGGTTATTATCAATGCTAAAAGAAAAAGGAGAATTGCCGCGAGTAGCAGGAGAAGCTTTGGTAAACGACCTGGCACAATATTTTCGGAGACCATGGAATGTTCCTCACAAAGACGACGTGCTGAAAATAAACGATGTATCGCAATATGCCGCCTGGGTACTTTTACATGGTAATGCAGTCAATCACTTTACTGCTTTTATCAATCATCAGAATGTGAAGGAATGGCCCGATTTAGCCAGTACCTGCCAAGGATTGGCAGAGGCAGGAATACCGATGAAAGAAGCTCTTGAGGGAGAAAAAGGTAGTAAGTTAAGGCAATCGGCAACCTTGGCGGTAAAAGAAGAAGTTGACGTAAAGGGTGATGATGGATTGGAAAAGATGTCTTGGACTTACGCTTATTACGAATTAGCAGAGCGAGGTTTAATTGTTGAAAATGGTGAAGAAAAATTGTTTACGGGGTTTTTGGGCGAGCAGGCAAAGCACCTGTTCGACATGACCCGAACAAGAGATAATTAATAAGATGGAGGAGAAAATGGAATGAGGGGAAGCCAGGAGCTTCCCTTTTTCAATTTAATAAACTTCAGGAACGTAGGTCATTTCATCTAACGGAGGACGAATGTATCCCTGCCTTTCCTGTCGCTCGGGAAGCACAATTTCTTTTTGTTCCAGTTCCTTATAAGGAATTGATGATAGCAGATGATGGATGCAGTTTAATCGTGCACGTTTTTTATCGTCGGCATCAACCATAAACCATGGGCTAATTTTTGTATCGGTGTAGGCAAACATCTCATCTTTGGCTTTTGAATACTCTTCAAATTTTTCCATAGATTTTATATCCATCGGGCTTAGTTTCCATCTTTTTGTGGGTTCGTTCAGCCTCGATCGGAATCGTTTTTCCTGTTCATCCTGGCTTACCGAAAACCAATACTTTATAAGAATGATACCCGAGCGGATTAACATGCGTTCGAAATTCGGACAAGCGCGAAGAAACTCCCAATATTCCTCGTTGGTGCAAAAGCCCATTACTTTTTCAACTCCGGCACGGTTATACCAACTTCGGTCGAACAAAACCATTTCGCCGGCAGCCGGGAGGTGCGGAGTGTAACGTTGAAAATACCATTGCGTTTTTTCGCGTTCGGTTGGTGTGCCCAATGCAACAACCCGGCAAATTCGTGGATTCAGGGTTTGAATAATACGTTTTATGGTTCCACCTTTTCCGGCAGCATCGCGGCCTTCAAATATTACCACAACTTTTAAGCCTTTAAATTTTATCCATTCCTGCAAACGCACCAATTCAATTTGCAGACGGTTGAGTTCATTTTCGTAAAATTTTTTCGAGAGCTTTCCTTTTTTAGTGTACTTTCCTTCTTGATTTTCCATAGTAGCCCGGTTAATTCGTTCATTTAAAGGTAAAAAAAATGAAGTTAAAATCAAGACCACAGAATTACACTAAAATGTAAGCACCAAATTGTGTGCTTTTGGAATATGCTGTTAACGGGAAGAAACCGGATATAATTTTTTCTTTTTCCAAAACCAGTGGGTAGTTGTGGTTCATTTGCAGGCAAAAATCGGCAAAATATTGTTTGGGATTGTAGAACATCCTGAAACGTCCTTTTTTTGTAGGAGCGATAAATTTTTCAAGGTAGAGCGAGAGCAATCCCATGTTGTGACGAACATTAATTTCGAGGCAGGGATTTATTTTTAAAGTGTTGTTGTCGTCTCTGAAAATTAATGTGTCAACACCAAAAAAGCCTTCATAATTTTTTGCCAAATCACTTTTGCCGATTTCTTTTTTTAGTGCAGGAACAATCAGCAACGACATTTCTTCTGCAAAACCTTTTACATCTTTATCCAATTCGTCGGGTAATCCGTTAAGGCTGTTGCCGAGGTACTGTCCTTTTTTATCAGCCGAAAAATTACTGGTGCCCAGGAAGTTGATTTCGCCGGCTTTTAGCTCAAACTGAAAAGCCAGATCAAGCTCTTTATTCTGAAAAGCTTCAACAATGGCATAGCCCTGTTCTTTCACAATTCCGAGTAATTTTTCCCAAACTTTGTCGTGGATTGGCTGCTTGGTAATTGGCTGCAATCCACGCCCCGAGCTGCTCCACGGTGCTTTAACCATCAGTTTATCCCACTTTGCCAACAGTTTTTCAATCTGATCCTGTGTTTTGCAAACTTCGGTAATTTCGTTTTTGCCGATAAAATTTGGCGATTGATAATTGTCTACCAATTGATGTAAAATCTGAAGCGCAAATTTCTTCGAGTAAAGTTCGCGGTATTCCGGTTTCCAGTTAAATACAGGTGTATTTTTAAACTCTGTCTGGCATTTGGGTTTTAAATTCTCCAGCCGTTTATGCACTGCCGGACTCCATCCCCAGGGCTTAAGCTGGCCAATTTGTTCCGGCGGACTGTTCTGCAGTTGTTTTTCGGTAACAAAATGCGGAGGTGTAATTCCAACTTTTTGCAAGTGTTTGAAAAATTCACTTTCGGGAAGATGGGGAACAATTACAAAGTCGTTTTCGGCAGCAAAATAAAGTGGGAGAGTGGCCAGGTCGGCTTCCATTTTTTGAAGAATTTTATTGGGATGCCACGATGCATTGCCATTGCCAACGGCATATTCGCAAGTAGGATTAAACAAATATATGTTCGGATGTGCTGATTGCTGCATGGCGCGAATTTAAATAAAAAACGGGCTGAATATTCAGCCCGTTTTTGGTATTGGGGTTTTGTTATTTTAAATTTCTTGCTGTTGCGGATTCAGGATTACTTTATCTCCTTCATTCAGCCCGCTTTTTACAAGCACAAATTCATCATTTTCAACGCCGGTAGTAATGGGTGTTTTTTGTTTGTTATTGTGTACCGACACATACACAAAATCTTCTCCGTTTTCGCTTACTACTGCTTTTAAAGGAACAAAAACGGCTTCATCTTCACTAGCCAGAATTATTTCGTTATTGCTCGACATTGCCGGTTTTAATCCATCGTTAGTATCATTCAGATGAATGATAACTTTAAACACTTTCATGTCAAAATCTTTATGATCTTCTCCAACACGCGCAATCGATTTAATTTCGCCATTAATCGTTACTTCTTCCAAAGCATCAAACGAAACTCTGACTTTATCGCCAACGTTTATTTTCGAGATATCGATTTCTTTAACATAGGTTTCCGAAATTACTTCCGACATGTCGGGTAACGTGGCAATTGGCGGACCAAACGACCAGGTTGAGATATCGCCGTCTTTACTGTATTTTGTGCCATCCCAGTTTTCGCCAAAAATTACAATGCCGTCTTCAGGTGCAGTAATACGGGCGGCTTGCATGGCTTGCTGAAATTTACCAATGCGTTCCTGGCTTCGTTTTACTCTTTCTTCAGACCGGGCTACCTGCATTTTTAGTTTGTTTTGCTCAAGCTGATAATCGCGTTGTTTTTTGGCAATTGCATTTTCCGCTTTTTTATAGGTCATTTGCGCTTTTCGCTGGTATGCTGCCGATTCGTATATCGATTGTTCCAAATCAATTTTATTGTATTCCAAATCAAGTTTTGCATTCTTAATATCTTCACGAAGTTCGGTAAGGCGCACCGTGCTGTCGATCTTAGCGTTTTTCAGATCGGCTTCTTCTGTTTCCAGGTTTTGCTGTTCTTCACGCATTCCCGAAACAATCTGGCTGGCATCAAGCTGCATGATAAAATCACCTTTTTTAACGTATTTACCATCCTGGGCAAGATCAAGAATTTTTAGTTGCCAAATTCGTAAATCTCTGTCGCCAAGTATTTTTGGCATGGGAATAGGAGTGGCAACCAAGCCTTTAATTTCTCCTTTGCAATTTAAGGTTGCCTCAAAAGGGCCTTTTTCAACCACATAAAATTTTTCCGATTTACTTGTGGTCAGCGTTCCTGCAAAAGCTGCAATCGCAATAATACAAATTGCGGCTACAGTTATTACAATATGTTTTCTTTTTACAGCCATAAGCTAGTTTTCTAAAAGTTTATCGTAATCTGCTACAAGCGGTTTTTTCTTTTCAAAATCAAAAAGTGTTAAACTTCTCAGCCTGTAATAAGCCGACCAGTAATCGCGTAACCGCGATAAATATGACATACGCGCTGTTTCCTGATCGTTACTGGCAATGTTTAGTCGTGTTACATCGATTTTCCCGATTAGGAAACGTTGAAAAGTAACATTGTAGCCCATTTGTGCAACAGTATCGGCTTTTGCAGCAGTTGTTACCTGTCCGGCCTGCAGATTAAATTCCAGCACACTTTGGTAAATGTCTTGTTCAAAATCAATGCGTTCCTGTCTGATTGTTGCCAGTGCAACTTCGCGGTTCGATTTGGCCATTGAATAGCGACCTTTGCCGCGTCCCCAGTCAACAATTGGGATGTTTAAACCCAAACTAAAAACCTGGCTTTTGTCGGGTTCTGCATAAACGTCATCAAAATTTTCGGCACTTTTATTTAGGCCGTACATGGCGTAAAGTGTTGTATTCAGGCCTCGCTCTGATTTGGCCATGGCTACATTTTCATCCTGCTCGAGCCGCTGTTGCTGATGACTAAGAATCTCTGGATTGTTTTTAATAGCTTCGTCAATTGCTTCATCAGGATCAATCTGCAAAGTCGGAATTTCACTTGGAACAACACATTTTATCATCGTTTCTTTTGGTAGTCCCAAAAAAGAATTCAGCATCGCCTGTGCTCTTTTCTCACCTAGCTGAGCAATGTTCAGAGCCTGCTCGCTGTTGAGTAAGCGAAGCTCCAGTTCCAGCAACTCATCCTGTGTAACGGTTCCTACCTGGAAGCGCCCTTTACCAATTTTATAAAGTGTATCGGCATTGGCATAATTCATTTCAGCAATGTTTTTCTGAATTTGGGCATTGATTAACCCAAAAAAGCGCGAGGTAGATGTTACGCGTAAATCTTCCATATCCTGAATGAATTCTTTTTTCGCTTTCTCATATTTTAACGGCTCAATTTTCGATTGCCATCTCAGGCGGTTGTACCCGTTCAGTTCCTGCGAAAAACCAATACTTATGGGTGTTGCATTAAACGAGGTGTTTTTATCACCTCCAAGGTTTTTAATCATTCCCAACTCCGAGCGTAAAAATACCTGACCGCCGGTAAGCGTTACATTTTGTACGGCCGAAACGCTTACTTCGGAATTAAAATACTCGCGAAGACGGAATTCATCTTCGTTGGTTTCAAAGTTGTACACGCTGTTGCTGTAGCGGTTAAAATCGGCCGGATTCGCACTTAGCGAGATACTGGGCAAGCGCTCGGCTTTGTAAAACCGATGTTCCCAATAGCTGGCCAAATACATGTTTTTATTTCTAAATGCATCAATTGATTGTTCTGATGCAATATCGATTACTTCGGGCAGTGTTAATACCAATTCTTCCTGGGCTGCAACAAATCCAGTAAAGCCCAGAATTATAATAAATGATAAATATATTTTTTTCATTTTAGCTTGTTTTCAGGTTAATTTTTACGAACGAAGACTTACTACCGGATCGTTTGCAGCGGCTCGTTTGGCAGGCAGATAACCAAAAATGATTCCTACACCTACCGACACGCCAAAAGCAATAAAAATACTAAAGGCCGAAACGATGGTTTTTATATCGAACATGGCTGTAATAATTTTCGAGAGGACAACTCCCAGAATAATTCCAATAATTCCTCCGGTTAAACTGATTAAAGTTGACTCAGAAAGAAACTGCGCGATAATGTCTTTTTGTTTGGCGCCAAGTGCCTGGCGAACACCAATTTCGCGAATACGTTCGAGCACCGAAGCCAGCATAATATTCATAATCCCAATTCCGCCAACAACAAGCGAAATTCCGGCAATTACACCCAAAACGATATTGAATATTTTTTTCGTTTTTTGCTGCTGTTTTAGCAAAAGTTCCGGTATGGTAACTTCAAAATCATAAAGCTCGGAGTGACGTCTCAGTAACATACGTTTTATTAGTGTTGCCGAGTTGTTCAACTGTTCAGTTTCTTCTATTTGAACAATTATTTTATCCAACTGATTCAGGTTGTCGTCGGTGTCAACCGGTTCTTCAGTTTGTTCGGGGCCACCAAATATAACTACCATTCCGTCTCCGCCACTGTTTTTGTTTGCGTTTAAAACCTCGTCGGCACGAATAAGCGAACGGTTTTTAAACCGCAGTAACATGGTTTGTACAGGAATGAAAATTTTGTTGTCGGAGCTGCTGATTCCCAGTTCGTCCGATGCCGAAGCTGTAAAATCACGTCGTTCAACAACGCCAATAATTTTTAACCAAATCTGTCCGCATTTAATGTATTTCCCTATTGGATCTTGCTGGCGAAAAAACTGTTCTTTAATATTGTTTCCAATAACACAAACAGGTAAGCCTTTTTCAACCTGGTCTGTGTTAAATCGTTTTCCTTCGGCCAGTTGCATATTAAACAAATCGAAGTAAGGATTGTCAATTCCTTCCAACACAACCGGTTTACTAATACCGTTTAACAATGCCGAGTAATTAAATGAAATTACGGGCGTGATGCGTTCAACGGTTGGAACAATTTTCTGTATCGCCTCAACATCGAGAAGAGTTAGACCTTTCGAGAATTTTTTTGCGGCGGGCTGACCGTCTCCAGTACCATTGCCTGCTCCATCGGATAACGAATAAGTACTTGGCGTAATAACAATGTTGTTTACTCCAACCAGTTTTATCTGTTCCAGAATCTCCTGTTCGGCACCGTTACCAATGGCCATCATACTAATAACTGCAGCCACCCCAAAGATGATACCGAGAGCGGTAAGTATCGATTTCAAGCGGTTGGCAATAATGGCTTCAACCGCTATCAGAATATCGTGTAAATATCTTTTTATAAACATCTTGCTAGGTTTGATTGATTAACTGGCAGAAGTAATAGTAACGCCTGGAGGCAATGTCATTCCCTCGGGTAGTTCAGGAGCTTTTTCCTCTTTTTGCTCTTTCTTTTTTGCCGCTTCCTCTGCCGCTTTTTCCGATGCTTTACGTTTCATATCGGCATAAATTTCAAACCCCGACAGTTTGTAATCAGCGGCGTTTTCAGGTTCAAGAAGTTGAATTTCCTGGCCTTCTTCAAGTCCCTGGCTTACTACCACATAATTCTCGTTGGCCTCGCCTGGCTCGATGATTTGTTTTGTTTTCGAATCGTTGAGGAATACATACGACAAACTATCGTTTGAAAATACGGCTTCGATTGGAACATACGTGGCATCTTCGATGTAGCTGGCCTGGATGGTGTTACTGGTTGTCATTGCCGGTTTTAAATCCGGATCGGAACCGTTGACTTTAATTTTTACTTCAAAAACTTTGGCATCACTTTTCGGCATTAGCTGCCCCATGTTAGCCACAGTGGCTACTTCGCCGGTTAATGTTTTATCAGGGAAAGCATCAATTCCAATTCTTACTTTTTGCCCGGGTTTTATCAGTGCAATGTCAATTTCGTTAATAAAGGTTTTGGTAACCAGGTTATCCATGTTTGGGAAAGTTGCAATTATAGGGCTATACTGCGATACGCGCGATCCGGTTTCAACGGTGCCTCCCCATTCGTACTGATGGTAAGAAATAATGCCCGCTTTGGGCGAATAAATAATCAATTGATCCATTAGTTCTTCCAGCGCATCAACACGTGCTTTCACCTGTTTGTAGGTAATAAATTTACGGTTTACCTTATTTATTTCCTGTTGCGTTTTCAATTCATAGGCTTGCTTTGATTGTGCCAATTTTCGTACAGCCTTGTCATAATCCATTCTTACCTTTTTTTGTTCCGATGGCGATTCATAGATCGATTCGTCAACTGCAATTTTACGTTCTTCCACATCCAACTGGGCGTTAATAATCTGGTCGCGCTCGTTACTGAGTGTAAGGTTCGAATCAATTTTACTGTCGTTGTATTCCGACAGTGTTTTTTCCAGTTCGTCCTCGGCATCTTTTAACTGTTCCTGAACGGCCTGATGGTCGAGTGTAGCCACATAGTCTCCTGAATCTACAAAGGTTCCTTCCTCAACAATGTCGGTAATTGTTAAGGAGGAAATGCGGGTTTGGCGATCTTTCAGTTTCTCAGGAATATAAACATGATCGGAGTTTTCCGACTCGAGCTGCCCGCTTGAGTAAACCAATACTTCAAAAGGGCCTTTCATAACTTTGGTTGTAATTTGTGTGGTTTCGCTCTTCGAACCTGAAAAAATAATGATGACCACGAGCAGCAGAATTACTGCCATGGCGGCAAACAGCCAGTTTTTTTTCTTCATTTTGGTATGCTTTAAGTTTTCAATGGTGACAGATGTTTTTATGCATGAGGGGATGCTGTTTTTAAGGTAAATTTTGAGGACTTTGTCTCATGGTTATCGTTTTCGTTTCTGATTGAAAATTGTTTGTTTCTGTTTAACAAAAATTGTGCCTTGGCCTAATTTTAACGAAAGAAACAAAAAATAAGTATGAAATTTTGTTAAATAAACTTCAAATAAACTAAAAAGATAGTTTTTTAACTGAAAATTCAGTTTAATCGTGCAGTTGGTGATTTAAAAATTCCCGCCTGGGCCAGTGTCATTATCAGAACACCAATAACTGTTATCATTCCTCCAATAAACTGGTGCAACGCCGGAAACGTGTGAAATACAAGGTACGCGCCAATTAGCACAAAAATTCCTTTTAATGTTTGTACCACTGCCGAGCGCGATGCATCGATAAATTGATACGAATAATAAACCGTTAAAATGGCAACAAATTCGAGAAACGCGCCAATTGAGATATTGGCAAAAGCCCGCGAGGGTACCACTGCTTCAGGTTGATAAACAAAAAATGCAATTAGCGAAAATGTAAATAACCAGGTGTAGCGGTTTAGGTTAAAAAGCTCGGGGCTTATATTTTTTACATGCACTTTTACAATAAGTGTAGCAGTAGTGGCAAAAATAGCATTGATAACAACCACCCCGGTGCCTGCTATAAACAAGGTTCTTAAACTAGTGCCACCGGTGTAACTAATAACAAAGGTGCCGATTAGTGCCAGCGAAGCACCAACAATTTCAATCCAGCCAAACCTTTCTTTCAGTAAAACAATACCACCCAAAGTAACCATAACCGGGAAGAGGTTCCCGATAAATGATGTGATAGATGGATCGGGGATTATATTTATAGAAATAAAAAAGGTTGTGGTGGTTAGAATTTCGAGAACGCCAAGCATTAAAAGTATGCGGCGTTGTTTTTTATCGAGCACTTTTAACTGCCCCAGCTTTTCGTTTTTTAATGCAAACAGAAAACTAAACAGCACACCAAGCCCACACCAGTAAATTCCAAATTGTGTTAAATGAATTTCGTTTAATGCTGCTTTGCTAAATATGTAAACATTTGAGAAAGCAATTGTGGCAATAAGTGCCAGCATGTATCCTTTAAAGTTGGCTGTTTTCATTTGCTGTAATTGAGTAATCGTCGGATATCAAAATCTCAAAATTCTCTGTTTCAGAAAATCGGGGTAAAGATAGAAAATCAAAGCAAAGTGTATACTGACATTTTTGATACAAAAAATACTGGTTAAAAGGTTTATTATAATTCGATAAAATGGAGCATTTTGGATAAAAGGTATAACTTGTTAGATTTGTATTGACTAATGTGAAAATCAACAAAATGACAAAGACCCGAAAAGCATTGATCATTACTTTTTTAATTTGTTCGGCTAGTTTGGTTTGCATCGGTTCATTCGCCAAACTCGAGCATTGGAAAACTACGGAGTGCTGTAGTTTTGTTTTACTGGGAGTTCTTTTGGCAATTGCAGCATTAATAGTTGCCATGTGGCGTCCGAAATTGAAATAGTACTTATCTGATATGTGATTGGCAAAAGACCTCGGTTACATACTATTTTTCTTAACCCAACATTAACCTTCCTGAAACTTTCAGCTGCAATCTTCAGAATCGATTATCTTTGTAGGGTTATTCATTGATTATTAACTATTGGAAGACTGCAACTCAGCTTTGAATGGTCTTCCTGCTTAAAACAAAAATATGTTACCTAAAATCAATCCTATTGAAACTAAAGCCTGGCAAAAACTTGAAGAGATGTATTTCGAGTTTGAAGGCACGCATATGAAAGAACTTTTTGCAGCCGATGCAGATCGTTTTAAAAAATACTCACTGAAATTTGAAGATATCCTGCTTGATTTCTCGAAAAATATTGTTAGCGATGAGGTGAAAGCCACTTTGTTCGAGCTGGCCAGTGAGTGCGGTTTAAAAGATGCAATTGCCGCCATGTTTTCGGGAGAGAAGATTAATGCAACCGAAGACCGTGCCGTTCTTCACGTAGCTTTGCGCAACCGAAGTAATACGCCAATTTTAGTTGACGGTGAAGATGTAATGCCTGAAGTAAATGCGGTGCTCGACCAAATGAAAGGATTCACCGCAAAAGTGATTTCGGGCGAGTGGAAAGGTTACACCGGCAAAGCAATTACTGATATTGTAAATATTGGTATTGGCGGATCAGATCTTGGTCCGTTAATGGTAACCGAAGCATTAAAACCATACAAAAACCAATTGAACCTGCACTTTGTATCAAATGTTGACGGTACGCATATTGCCGAAACATTAAAAAAAGTTGATCCGGAAACTACCATGTTTATTGTGGCTTCGAAAACGTTTACCACACAAGAAACCATGACCAACGCCAACACGGCAAAAGACTGGTTCCTTGAATCGGCTAAAGAATTGGAGAATGTTGCCAAACACTTTGTGGCTGTTTCTACTAACGCCGATGCAGTATCTGCTTTTGGAATTGATACCGATAATATGTTCCGTTTCTGGAATTGGGTAGGAGGTCGTTACTCGTTGTGGTCGGCAATTGGATTGAGTATTATGCTTGGCATTGGTTACGACAACTATATTGAGTTGCTTGACGGCGCTCATGCAATGGACAAGCATTTCGCTGAAACAGACTTCGATAAAAATATTCCGGTAATTCTGGCTCTGATCGGACTTTGGTACAACAATTTCTACGGTGCCGAAAGTGAAGCGATTCTTCCGTACGACCAGTATATGCACCGTTTTTCTGCCTATTTTCAGCAAGGAAACATGGAAAGTAACGGTAAATATGTTGACCGTAACGGCGAGCAAGTGGATTACCAAACCGGCCCGATTATTTGGGGAGAGCCTGGAACAAACGGCCAGCACGCTTTTTACCAATTGATTCACCAGGGAACAAAACTAATTCCGTGCGACTTTATCGCCTCGGCAGTTAACCACAATAAAGTGGGTGATCATCATCCTAAATTGCTCGCCAATTTCTTCGCACAAACCGAAGCAATGATGGTGGGTAAAACTGAGGAGCAGGTAGTTGCAGAATTAAAAGCTGCCGGTAAGTCAGAAGCGGAAATTAAAGAATTGACACCGTTTAAAATATTCATGGGCAATATTCCAACTAACTCAATTTTGGTGAAACAATTAACTCCACGAGTTTTGGGATCGTTAATTGCCATGTACGAACACAAAATTTTTGTACAGGGAATTATCTGGAATATTTATAGTTTCGATCAGTGGGGAGTTGAGTTGGGTAAACAATTGGCCAATGCCATTCTGCCTGAACTGAATAACGATGAGGAAGTTACAGGACACGACGCGTCAACCAATGGATTGATTAATGCCTGGAAAGAAATGAGATAAGAAGATTCTCACCATAATTTTCTAAATGCCATTCGTTTTGCGGATGGCATTTTTTATGGTCTTTTAATCGATTCAACGAATTCTTATCTACAACGTAGGTAAAGGCCTGGCATGAATTTTTTCTAGCACAATTTTCTGGTTAACTCAGCAAACACTTTGTGAGGGGGAATTTTATTGTAAAGAATATCGTAAACGGCCTCGCAAATGGGCATGTCAACCTGGTGTTTCTCATTAATTTGGTGAATAGATTGTGATGCGTAATAACCTTCGGCAACCATATTTAATTCCAGTTGAGCAGCTTTAACCGAATAACCTTTGCCAATCATGGTTCCAAAGGTTCGGTTTCGGCTGAATTGAGAGTAGGCAGTAACCATTAAATCGCCAAGGTAGGCAGGTGCCTTAATATCGCGGTTAATTGGATGTACTTTATCAACAAAACGTTTCATTTCCTGGATAGCCCGCGAAATAAGAACTGCATGAAAGTTATCGCCAAAACGCTGTCCGTGAGCAATTCCGGCGGCTATTGCAATAATATTTTTCAGTACTGCAGCGTATTCGGTTCCCCAAATATCATCTGATGCCGATGTATAAATGTAATCGCATTCAATAAGCTGGGTAAATTTTATGGCTTTTTCTTCGGTAGTGCAAGCCACGGTTAGATACGACAGCTTTTCGCGTGCAACCTCTTCGGCATGGCACGGACCGGCCAAAACACCAATCCTGTCGTTATCAACATTAAAATATTTTTGCAAATATTCGGCTACCAAAAGGTTTTCTTCAGTAACAATCCCTTTTACCCCTGATAGAATATATTTTCCCGAAAGATCTTCAACATCAGCAAGAACTGTCGGAAGGAATGCCGATGGAACAGCAATTATAAGAATATCGGAAGAGGAAACAACACAGTTTATATTATCGCAAAAATTAATTTTGGAAGTATCAAATTCAACCTCGTCTAAATAGCGCGGATTGTGTTTCGTTTTTTTAAACGTTTCAATGGTTGATTGCTTTCGGAAATACCAGTTAATTTCATTTACGTTTTCCAACAGAATTTTAGCAAGAGCCGTAGCCCAGCTGCCGCTTCCTATAATCCCAACTTTATCTGTTTTTATATTCATTTGCGTGTAAAATAACGTGCAAAGGTACAATTTGTACGTGCTTATTGAAGAAAAACAAAGATTTTAACGGTTTTTATGATTTTGGTATTTGAGGGATATGTAGTGTAAAAAATTGTGCGTGAATGAAATATGGTTTGAGAATAAAGTGCTTGTAAATCATAAATTGAATTTCTACATTTAGAAAATAAGTTTATTAGGTTAGGATTTGATAAAAAACAACATTAAATAGTACGCAGATGAATGAAGAAGTAAGCGAAAGCTCAATCCGTTTAAAGGAAATGATTGAAAAGGCCATTGAAGACCACAAAATTACGCGCGATGAGTACGACAAAATATTGCACATTGCCACTGAAGACGGTTACATTGACAGACATGAAAAAGCTTTGCTAAGCCAGTTGCAGCAAATGATTGAAGACAGGCTGGTAAAGTTTGTTATCTGAAAAAAGGAATGTGCCCCAATATTTATTTATACTTTAGGTGTTTGCTGATTCTTTAACCGAACATGAGAATAGCGCATTTTATGGATTGGGAATCAGCTTAAAGTTTGTAAAGTTATAAATGTCGTCGCTTCCCAAACCACCAGGCCGGTCGGAGCTAAAATAGCCTGAATCGGAATTTAAAAACATGATACCAAAATCGTCATACGAAGAGTTTATCGGTGCTTTTAAGTTTTCCGGTTTTTGCCATTGGCCATTCTTAAATTCCGACACAAAAATATCAAGGCCTCCGTAACCCATGTGCCCGTCTGATGCAAAATATAATGTCGTTTCGCTGGCCAGAAAGGGGAAATATTCTTTTCCGAATGTGTTAATATTTGCTCCTAAATTCTCGGGTTCAGTCCACTCGCCATCTTTTATTTTACACATGTATAAATCGCTGGCTCCAAAACCGTTATTGTTTCCCGAGGCAAAAATCAAGGTTTTTCCATCAGGCGAAATACTTGCATGCCCCACAGAATATTCCCGGTTGTTAAATGCAAAAGGCTTTTCGTTTTTCTTTGATTGGTTCAAATCAACAACCGTGATAAACGAATAGTGGGTTTGCAGGCTATCTTTTTTGTAGCGTTTTTCTTTACTGGTGCGTGTAATGTAGGCCGTTTCCCAATCGGGAGAAAAACACACCGGACCATCGTGGAAGCTTTGGTTAAAGGTTTTCGATAATATTACCGGCGTCGTTAAGTTTCCTTCGTCGTTGTGCCACGAAAAATAAAGATCGAGATAACCATTGCCTGTCCACGAATAATTGTGGTTGTCCAGCTGGTCAACCATGCGATCTGATACGATAACCAACCCATTTTTGTAGGGAATAGGAGAGAAGTCGGAATATTTTGAGTTAAGTATTTTTTCGTTTTTATACACAGCACTTTCTGGTAATTTCAGCCACTCTTCAATTTGTAAACAGTAATCTTTATAATGTTTGGCTTCAATATTTTGAGGATTACCGGCCAGGTATTGCTCAAAATATTTACTTGCTTCGTTATACCTGCCCATGGTGCGCAATACAATTCCGTAGTTCAGTGCTACCTCCAAATCAGAATCGATGTAAACTTTTGCTTTTTCATACCACTCAACAGCCAGGTTATGGTTGTTTGTTAAGCGATAACAATCGGCAAGTTTTATAGTTGCTTCCTTTTTGTAGGCATCTTTTTTCCCATTAACTGTTTTCAGGTAAAACGGAATTGCCTTGTTGTATTTCAATTGAGCATAAAGCCTGTTTGCTGTTTTTATCTGAGCAAATAAAAATTGGCAGGAAAAAACGAGCAACAGTAATAGTACGAAATGGCGTAAATGTTTCATAATAATCCGGGATTAAAATCTAGAAATAACGTGGTGTAATCATTCGTGGTTCAAAAATATTGATATCGAAGGCAAGCCTAATTTCGTGCGAACCATAGTTATGAAGTTGTAATTCGTTAAAATAAACATCATAAGAATAGCCTAAACGAATTGCTTCGGTAAGTGCCAGCTCGGCCATCACTGCCAATGCCTTTTCCGTTCGGAATGAAGCTCCTATTAAAAAAGAGTTTTTAAACAGAAAACTTCCGTTAATATCAATTTGCAGCGGCGCACCACTTGCAAATTTAATTAATGTTGACGGCCGGAACCTGATGTTTTCAGCGAGTTCCCAAACTGCACCAGTCATAAAATAGAAATGCCTGGTTAAACGTGTAAAAGATGTTTTATCATTTTTAAACACAAAACCATAGTCATTTTCTAAGAGGTGTTTTGAGCTTAGCCCGGCAAAAAACTTTGGAGTTTGATAATAAACACCAAAGTTTACATCGGGTGTTACTTTTTTAATATTCGAAGGATCGAATAAGTAATCATCGTCTCTAAGGTTCATCTGCGAGTAGTCGTAATCGAAATAATTAACTCCTCCTTGCAGCCCGAAAGCAAAAAAGCTGTTGTCCATCAGTATTTTATAGGAATAAGTTCCCATAAAACTGTTGTTTACAGTAGGTCCCAGTACATCTCGGTTAAGGTAAAAACCCAGTCCAACCCTGTTATTTTTACCTGCCGCATGAGCACTAAGGGTGAGGGTGTTTGGCGCACCCTCGATACTTACCCATTGTGCCCTGTTAACCAACGTAATATTCAGCCCGTCGCGGCTTCCGGCATAACCCGGATTTACCAGTAATTTATTAAAGGTGTACTGGCTAAACAATGGATCTTGCTGTGAAAATGCAACTACACTTATCAGTAAAAATATGTTGAATATGATTATTCTTTTCATTATGATGCTTTTAATATACATGTGCAAACTTGATTTGTAAACTCTTATATCCATTGTTTATTTATCGATCTGTTCGTACCTGAACCCAACCGGTGTAATCTTTTCCTCCTCCTAACTTAATCAGGTAGTAGTAGGTTCCGTCCGGAACAGGATCTCCATCTTTGTTCAAACCATCCCAGTAATTAAAGTCGTTGTCGTAATTTCTGAAACGAATTATTTCATCTCCCCATCGGTTGTATATAATAACTTCATTGTCTGGGAATGCACTTATTCCTTCAATGTACCAGATGTCGTTATTTCCATCTCCGTTAGGAGTAATTCCATTTCTGATGTTTATCAAATCACTCACCGACTCATCAACCAAAATGGTAATGCTATCGGATGCCGAGCAACCATTTACCAAATCATATACTGTTACAGAAAACTCAGTGTTAGATTGAAGTGGTGCTGTTTCAACATCGGCGGCATTGCTGATGTCGACCAGATCGGCAGGCTGCCATGCATATTCGTATTGACCATCGGCCGGAGTAACTTCTGCACTTAAGATTGTGGATGTACCATATTCAATCGTTTCGTCAGCAATTATTTCAACCGAAATATTCTGGTTGTAATAAATCGAAACGGTATCGGAAACCACAACTTCGCTGCATGAGTTGATGCCCTGGGCTGTTAAGATCAGATTAACAACAGTGTTTTCATTTGCAGCAGGAACGTAAGTTGGAGTTAAAGTATTTTCACCCAGTATTGTTCCTTCTCCATCAGTAATCCACTGCAGGCTACTGCTATTTTCAGCGCTTGCATTTTCAATCATCACCTCGGCATTTTGGCAGGCATTAATATCTTCTCCAGCATAAATTACCGCTCCCGGTTCAATTGAAACCAGCAAAGTATCGATGTTTTTACCACAGCCTTCGCCGGTTTGCGCCGCAACAATAAGTTCTGCCACACCCGTTTCTATATCCGTTGTTCCCGGAATGTAAGTAGCGTGGAGTAGTGTTGCATCATCAAATGTACCGTCGCCGAGTGTTGTCCAGTTTACACTGATGTTGTTATTGGCAACAGCGCCGGTTAATACAAGTGGAGTAGTAGCGCAAATGCTGGTATCGTTGCCGGCAAATACATCAACAACTTCCATAAAACTAATGGTGATGGTATCGGCCATTTCTCCGCAAACCTGGTTTCCGGTACCGCTTAAAATAAGTTGTACACTGCCATTGGCCAGGTCTTCAACACCCGGAGAATAACTTGGGTGAAGTATAGATGTATTATCAAATTCTCCATCGCCAAGTGATATCCAGTTCAGAATGGCATCTTCTGATACCTGCGAAGTGGTGATTGTTATATCCGACTCGCCGCAGCTGGCCAGATTTCCACCGGCATTTAAACTGAAACTTTCGTGTACAATAATGGTTAGCGTGTCGTTTGCACAGCTGCTCATGTTGTCGCACACTTCGATTATTATCTGTTCAGAACCAACGAATCCGGCATAAGGAACATAGAGGAATTCTCCATCGCTGGCAATTGTAAATGTTCCGTTATTCACGTTATAAACTTGCGATAAATTCACCGATAGTTCAAACATTTCAGGATCGTAATCGCCATTCGAAAGAATGTTGCCCGACAGTTGCATATTGTTGCAAATTTCAAATTGCTCGTTCATCACAACCGGGCTATCATTTTCTGCATCAATAGTGATAAATATTACTGCACTATCAGTTCCGCCATCGCCATCCGAAATGGTATATGTAATTTCCGGAACAATGCCATTGAAATTAACAACCGGCTCGAATACTAATTGTCCGTCAGCGTAAACAGTTAAAGTTCCAACGGAAGGAATATCAATTCCCGATCCGGTGCTGTATGTATTTCCTGATATGCTTATTGATGTAACAGTTAAACTCTCCGAATCTGTATCATAATCATTGTCGAGAATATTGGCAACAATTGTTGAATCTTCGGTTATCGAGATTATATCGTCAACAGCTACCGGAAGGTCGTTCACCGGATTTATAATCAGGGTCACCTGTGCCGGCTGTGTGCTCCAGTTGTATCCGTCGGATACTTTATAACTGATTGCCGTGTTGCCATTCCAATTTTCAGTTGGTATAAATTTCAACCTGTCTAAATCAGATTGCGATATTATCTGATTGATACTAACCGCCGAATTACCCAGCTTCAATTTTCCATGACTTGGTAAACTCAGGATCATAATTTTCGACAGATTATCATTGTTCTGATCGGAGAATGCATTTACAAACTTATTTCGGGTGAGATAAAGATCTTTATCTTCGTCTCCCTGAACAGTGAAGTTCTGATTTGTTGGTGCAAAGTCATCATTCAAAATAGTTATTACTGAAACCGAATTTGTGATGAACAGATATGGAGAAGTTCCATCAACTCCCATAATTCTGAGTTTCAGGTATTCATCGTTTTCTACTATTGCATCATCAATTACAGGAATTGAAATTATTATTGAATCACCATCTTCCGATGCTGCCTGGAAAGTTATAGAATCCGAAATTGCTCCGTAATCTTCAGTCAGAACAGCAGTGCTATCAGACAGCGCTATGAATAGTTCAAATTCATCTTGTACGTAACCGTTCAGTACTACCACAACTTTTGCGTCTCCCTCAGCTTCATATAATGAAACATCAGCTATCGAAATACTGGCAGAATCATTGTCTGTAATGGTTCCAATTGCAATTGAATCTGATAAGCTAACCAAGCAAGTGCTGTCGGTTGTAAGATTCACAGCGAATATTTCTTCCGGTTCAACATAAAGATCATCATTCACCGGCACAGTAAAGCGGATGGTATCACCATCACTTAGTTTACCTGTAAAGTCAAGCGTTGCCGATGAAGTAGTATAATCACTACCCGCCAGAGCAGAGTTATCCGCAGTAGCCACATTTACGGTAAATGCATCCTGTACATTACCGGATAGTGAAACCACAAACACTGCCGAACCGGCATCCTCGTTAATTGAGACATCTGCAATCGAAACCGAAGCCGCATCATTATCGGTAATGGTAGCCGTAGCCGTTGTATCGTTAATGGCAACCAGTCCGCCTGTAATAGCAGACAGCGACGCTGTAAAATCCTCAACAGGTTCCAGCAGACTGTCATCGCTAATCGGCACAGTAAAGCGGATGGTATCACCATCACTTAGTTTACCTGTAAAGTCAAGCGTTGCCGATGAAGTAGTATAATCACTACCCGCCAGAGCAGAGTTATCCGCAGTAGCCACATTTACGGTAAATGCATCCTGTACATTACCGGATAGTGAAACCACAAACACTGCCGAACCGGCATCCTCGTTAATGGAGACATCTGCAATCGAAACCGAAGCCGCATCATTATCGGTAATGGTAGCCGTAGCCGTTGTATCGTTAATGGCAACCAGTCCGCCTGTAATAGCAGACAGCGAAGCGGTAAAATCTTCAACAGGTTCCAGCAGGCTGTCATCATTCACCGGCACAGTAAAGCGGATGGTATCACCATCACTTAGTTTTCCTGCAAAGTCAAGCGTTGCCGATGAAGTAGTATAATCACTACCCGCCAGTGCAGAGTTATCAGCAGTAGCCACATTTACGGTAAATGCATCCTGTACATTACCGGATAGTGAAACCACAAACACTGCCGAACCGGCATCCTCGTTAATTGAGACATCTGCAATCGAAACCGAAGCCGCATCATTATCGGTAATGGTAGCCGTAGCCGTTGTATCGTTAATGGCAACCAGTCCGCCTGTAATAGCAGACAGCGAAGCGGTAAAATCCTCAACAGGTTCCAGCAGACTGTCATCGCTAATCGGCACAGTAAAGCGGATGGTATCACCATCACTTAGTTTTCCTGTAAAGTCAAGTGTCGCCGATGAAGTAGTATAATCACTACCCGCCAGGGCCGAGTTATCAGCCGTAGCCACATCCACGGTAAATGCATCCTGTACATTACCGGATAGTGAAACCACAAACACCGCCGAACCTGCATCCTCGTTAATGGAGACATCTGCAATCGAAACCGAAGCCGCATCATTATCGGTAATGGTAGCCGTAGCCGTTGTATCGTTAATGGTAACCAGTCCGCCTGTAATAGCAGACAGCGAAGCTGTAAAATCCTCAACAGGTTCCAGCAGGCTGTCATCATTCACCGGCACAGTAAAGCGGATGGTATCACCATCACTTAGTTTACCTGTAAAGTCAAGTGTCGCCGATGAAGTAGTATAATCACTACCCGCCAGGGCCGAGTTATCAGCCGTAGCCACATCCACGGTAAATGCATCCTGCACATTACCCGATAGTGAAACCACAAACACTGCCGAACCGGCATCCTCGTTAATTGAGACATCTGCAATCGAAACCGAAGCCGCATCATTATCGGTAATGGTAGCCGTAGCCGTTGTATCGTTAATGGCAACCAGTCCGCCTGTAATAGCAGACAGCGACGCTGTAAAATCCTCAACAGGTTCCAGCAGGCTGTCATCATTCACCGGCACAGTAAAGCGGATGGTATCACCATCACTAAGTTTTCCTGCAAAGTCAAGCGTTGCCGATGAAGTAGTATAATCACTACCTGCCAGTGCAGAGTTATCAGCAGTAGCCACATTCACGGTAAATGCATCCTGTACATTACCCGATAGCGAAACCACAAAGACTGCCGAACCGGCATCCTCGTTAATGGAGACATCGGCAATCGAAACCGAAGCCGCATCATTATCGGTAATGGTAGCTGTAGCAGTTGTATCGTTAATGGTAACCAGTCCGCCTGTAATAGCAGACAGCGAAGCTGTAAAATCTTCAACAGGTTCCAGCAGGCTGTCATCATTCACCGGCACAGTAAAGCGGATGGTATCACCATCACTTAGTTTACCTGTAAAGTCAAGCGTTGCCGATGAAGTAGTATAATCACTACCCGCCAGAGCAGAGTTATCCGCGCCATTTACGGTAAATGCATCCTGGTGAAACCACAAACACTGCCGAACCGGCATATCACCATCACTAAGTAAAGCGGATGGTATCACCATCACTTAGTTTTCCTGCAAAGTCAAGCGTTGCCGATGAAGTAGTATAATCACTACCTGCCAGTGCAGAGTTATCAGCAGTAGCCACATTCACGGTAAATGCATCCTGTACATTACCGGATAGTGAAACCACAAAGACTGCCGAACCGGCATCCTCGTTAATGGAGACATCGGCAATCGAAACCGAAGCCGCATCATTATCGGTAATGGTAGCCGTAGCCGTTGTATCGTTAATGGTAACCAGTCCGCCTGTAATAGCAGACAGCGAAGCTGTAAAATCTTCAACAGGTTCCAGCAGGCTGTCATCATTCACCGGCACAGTAAAGCGGATGGTATCACCATCACTTAGTTTACCTGTAAAGTCAAGCGTTGCCGATGAAGTAGTATAATCACTACCCGCCAGAGCAGAGTTATCCGCAGTAGCCACATTTACGGTAAATGCATCCTGTACATTACCGGATAGTGAAACCACAAACACTGCCGAACCGGCATCCTCGTTAATGGAGACATCTGCAATCGAAACCGAAGCCGCATCATTATCGGTAATGGTAGCCGTAGCCGTTGTATCGTTAATGGCAACCAGTCCGCCTGTAATAGCAGACAGCGAAGCGGTAAAATCTTCAACAGGTTCCAGCAGGCTGTCATCATTCACCGGCACAGTAAAGCGGATGGTATCACCATCACTTAGTTTTCCTGCAAAGTCAAGCGTTGCCGATGAAGTAGTATAATCACTACCCGCCAGTGCAGAGTTATCAGCAGTAGCCACATTTACGGTAAATGCATCCTGTACATTACCGGATAGTGAAACCACAAACACTGCCGAACCGGCATCCTCGTTAATTGAGACATCTGCAATCGAAACCGAAGCCGCATCATTATCGGTAATGGTAGCCGTAGCCGTTGTATCGTTAATGGCAACCAGTCCGCCTGTAATAGCAGACAGCGAAGCGGTAAAATCCTCAACAGGTTCCAGCAGACTGTCATCGCTAATCGGCACAGTAAAGCGGATGGTATCACCATCACTTAGTTTTCCTGTAAAGTCAAGTGTCGCCGATGAAGTAGTATAATCACTACCCGCCAGGGCCGAGTTATCAGCCGTAGCCACATCCACGGTAAATGCATCCTGTACATTACCCGATAGTGAAACCACAAACACCGCCGAACCTGCATCCTCGTTAATGGAGACATCTGCAATCGAAACCGAAGCCGCATCATTATCGGTAATGGTAGCCGTAGCCGTTGTATCGTTAATGGTAACCAGTCCGCCTGTAATAGCAGACAGCGAAGCTGTAAAATCCTCAACAGGTTCCAGCAGGCTGTCATCATTCACCGGCACAGTAAAGCGGATGGTATCACCATCACTTAGTTTACCTGTAAAGTCAAGCGTTGCCGACGAAGTAGTATAATCACTACCCGCCACAAACACTGCCGAACCGGCATCCTCAGGGCCGAGTTATCAGCCGTAGCCACATCCACGGTAAATGCATCCTGCACATTACCCGATAGTGAAACCACAAACACTGCCGAACCGGCATCCTCGTTAATTGAGACATCTGCAATCGAAACCGAAGCCGCATCATTATCGGTAATGGTAGCCGTAGCCGTTGTATCGTTAATGGTAACCAGTCCGCCTGTAATAGCAGACAGCGAAGCAGTAAAATCCTCAACAGGTTCCAGCAGGCTGTCATCATTCACCGGCACAGTAAAGCGGATGGTATCACCATCACTTAGTTTTCCTGCAAAGTCAAGCGTTGCCGATGAAGTAGTATAATCACTACCTGCCAGGGCCGAGTTATCAGCCGTAGCCACATTCACGGTAAATGCATCCTGTACATTACCCGATAGTGAAACCACAAAGACCGCCGAACCGGCATCCTCGTTAATGGAGACATCGGCAATCGAAACCGAAGCCGCATCATTATCGGTAATGGTGCCGTAGCCGTTGTATCGTTAATGGTAACCAGTCCACCTGTAATAGCAGACAGCGAAGCTGTAAAATCTTCAACAGGTTCCAGCAGGCTGTCATCATTCACCGGCACAGTAAAGCGGATGGTATCACCATCACTTAGTTTACCTGCAAAGTCAAGCGTTGCCGACGAAGTAGTATAATCACTACCCGCCAGGGCCGAGTTATCAGCCGTAGCCACATCCACGGTAAATGCATCCTGCACATTACCCGATAGTGAAACCACAAACACCGCCGAACCGGCATCCTCGTTAATGGTTACATCTGCAATCGAAACCGAAGCCGCATCATTATCGGTAATGGTAGCCGTAGCCGTTGTATCGTTAATGGTAACCAGTCCACCTGTAATAGCAGAAAGCGAAGCTGTAAAATCCTCAACAGGTTCCAGCAGGCTGTCATCATTCACCGGCACAGTAAAGCGGATGGTATCACCATCACTAAGTTTTCCTGCAAAGTCAAGCGTTGCCGACGAAGTAGTATAATCACTACCCGCCAGTGCCGAGTTATCAGCCGTAGCCACATCCACGGTAAATGCATCCTGCACATTACCCGATAGTGAAACCACAAACACCGCTGAACCGGCATCCTCGTTAATGGAGACATCGGCAATCGAAACCGAAGCCGCATCATTATCGGTAATGGTAGCCGTAGCCGTTGTATCGTTAATGGTAACCAGTCCACCTGTAATAGCAGACAGCGACGCTGTAAAATCCTCAACAGGTTCCAGCAGGCTGTCATCATTCACCGGCACAATAAAGCGGATGGTATCACCATCACTTAGTTTACCTGTAAAGTCAAGCGTTGCCGACGAAGTAGTATAATCACTACCCGCCAGTGCCGAGTTATCAGCCGTAGCCACATCCACGGTAAATGCATCCTGTACATTGCCCGATAGTGAAACCACAAACACCGCCGAACCGGCATCCTCGTTAATGGAGACATCGGCAATCGAAACCGAAGCCGCATCATTATCGGTAATGGTAGCCGTAGCCGTTGTATCGTTAATGGCAACCAGTCCACCTGTAATAGCAGACAGCGAAGCGGTAAAATCCTCAACAGGTTCCAGCAGGCTGTCATCATTCACCGGCACAGTAAAGCGGATGGTATCACCATCACTTAGTTTACCTGTAAAGTCAAGCGTGTCACTACCCGCCAGTGCCGAGTTATCAGCCGAAGGTAAATGTATTGCCCGATCACCGGCATCCTCGTTAATGGAGACATCGGCAATCGAAACCGAAGCCGCATCATTATCGGTAATGGTAGCAGGGTATCGTTAATGGCAACCAGTCCGCCTGTAATAGCAGACAGCGAAGCTGTAAAATCTTCAACAGGTTCCAGCAGTGTCATCATTCACCGGCACAGCGGATGGTATCACCATCACTAAGTTTTCCTGCAAAGTCAAGCGTTGCCGATGAAGTAGTATAATCACTACCCGCCAGGGCCGAGTTATCAGCCGTAGCCACATCCACGGTAAATGCATCCTGTACATTGCCCGATAGTGAAACCACAAACACCGCCGAACCGGCATCCTCGTTAATGGAGACATCGGCAATCGAAACCGAAGCCGCATCATTATCGGTAATGGTAGCCGTAGCCGTTGTATCGTTAATGGCAACCAGTCCGCCTGTAATATCAGACAGCGAAGCTGTAAAATCTTCAACAGGTTCCAGCAGGCTGTCATCATTCACCGGCACAGTAAAGCGGATGGTATCACCATCACTAAGTTTTCCTGCAAAGTCAAGCGTTGCCGATGAAGTAGTATAATCACTACCCGCCAGTGCAGAGTTATCAGCAGTAGCCACATTTACGGTAAATGCATCCTGTACATTACCGGATAGTGAAACCACAAACACTGCCGAACCGGCATCCTCGTTAATTGAGACATCTGCAATCGAAACCGAAGCCGCATCATTATCGGTAATGGTAGCCGTAGCCGTTGTATCGTTAATGGCAACCAGTCCGCCTGTAATAGCAGACAGCGAAGCGGTAAAATCCTCAACAGGTTCCAGCAGACTGTCATCGCTAATCGGCACAGTAAAGCGGATGGTATCACCATCACTTAGTTTTCCTGTAAAGTCAAGTGTCGCCGATGAAGTAGTATAATCACTACCCGCCAGTGCAGAGTTATCAGCAGTAGCCACATTTACGGTAAATGCATCCTGTACATTACCCGATAGTGAAACCACAAACACCGCCGAACCGGCATCCTCGTTAATGGAGACATCTGCAATCGAAACCGAAGCCGCATCATTATCGGTAATGGTAGCCGTAGCCGTTGTATCGTTAATGGTAACCAGTCCGCCTGTAATAGCAGACAGCGAAGCTGTAAAATCCTCAACAGGTTCCAGCAGGCTGTCATCATTCACCGGCACAGTAAAGCGGATGGTATCACCATCACTTAGTTTTCCTGCAAAGTCAAGCGTTGCCGATGAAGTAGTATAATCACTACCCGCCAGTGCAGAGTTATCAGCAGTAGCCACATTTACGGTAAATGCATCCTGTACATTACCGGATAGTGAAACCACAAACACTGCCGAACCGGCATCCTCGTTAATTGAGACATCTGCAATCGAAACCGAAGCCGCATCATTATCGGTAATGGTAGCCGTAGCCGTTGTATCGTTAATGGCAACCAGTCCGCCTGTAATAGCAGACAGCGAAGCGGTAAAATCCTCAACAGGTTCCAGCAGACTGTCATCGCTAATCGGCACAGTAAAGCGGATGGTATCACCATCACTTAGTTTTCCTGTAAAGTCAAGTGTCGCCGATGAAGTAGTATAATCACTACCCGCCAGGGCCGAGTTATCAGCCGTAGCCACATCCACGGTAAATGCATCCTGTACATTACCGGATAGTGAAACCACAAACACCGCCGAACCTGCATCCTCGTTAATGGAGACATCTGCAATCGAAACCGAAGCCGCATCATTATCGGTAATGGTAGCCGTAGCCGTTGTATCGTTAATGGTAACCAGTCCGCCTGTAATAGCAGACAGCGAAGCTGTAAAATCCTCAACAGGTTCCAGCAGGCTGTCATCATTCACCGGCACAGTAAAGCGGATGGTATCACCATCACTTAGTTTACCTGTAAAGTCAAGTGTCGCCGATGAAGTAGTATAATCACTACCCGCCAGGGCCGAGTTATCAGCCGTAGCCACATCCACGGTAAATGCATCCTGCACATTACCCGATAGTGAAACCACAAACACTGCCGAACCGGCATCCTCGTTAATTGAGACATCTGCAATCGAAACCGAAGCCGCATCATTATCGGTAATGGTAGCCGTAGCCGTTGTATCGTTAATGGTAACCAGACCACCTGTAATAGCAGAAAGCGAAGCAGTAAAATCCTCAACAGGTTCCAGCAGGCTGTCATCATTCACCGGCACAGTAAAGCGGATGGTATCACCATCACTTAGTTTTCCTGCAAAGTCAAGTGTCGCCGATGAAGTAGTATAATCACTACCCGCCAGGGCCGAGTTATCAGCCGTAGCCACATCCACGGTAAATGCATCCTGCACATTACCCGATAGTGAAACCACAAACACTGCCGAACCGGCATCCTCGTTAATGGAGACATCGGCAATCGAAACCGAAGCCGCATCATTATCGGTAATGGTAGCCATAGCTGCCAAACTTGCCTGAGCGTTGCTAAGCGTAACATTTTGCGAAGCTGCCTGCAGGTTGCTCAATACGCCGTTAAAAGTTTCGGTAGGTTCTACCCAGCTATCGTTAACAATGGTAACTTCTACGTACTGAACTGTATCGTTTGACGCTCCAAAATTCAGGGTAGTGGTTCCAACCGCGTTATAATCGTTGCCGGCAGTTGCTTCATCAGCAATATCCGCCGTTGCAAAATCAACCGTAAACGCATTTTGTACATCCTTACTCAGCGCAATTTTAAATTGAGCAGTAACAGATCCCACTTCCGATTCGTCAATTGTAAATCCATCAATCGAAAGAATGGCCGGATCGTTATCGGTTATGGTATAATCGGCCGTGTTGTCGGCCATTGTAACCTGTTGTGCGTTAATATTGGTAAACGAAATTGTTCCGCTAAACTGTTCGGTTGGCTCGGTAATTTCGTCGCCAAGCAATTCAACCGGAATAAACACTTCTTTACTACCTCCCGGAATTGTTACAGAAGTACCCGATTGAGCAGTGTAATCATTACCATCAAGAGCAGTTCCGTTGGAAGTGGTGAAACTTACCACCACATCTTTTTCGGCAGCAATGTTTGTGCTTAAGCGGTAATTAACAGTTTTGGCAATATCGCCTTCAACAATGGTGCTGTCGTGCAGTGTCAGCTGCATTTCATCATCATCGGTAATTGTTGCAGTAGCTTCGTTGCCACCTGCGGTAAACACTACCAGCTGCCCGTTTTTATTGTTGAAAGAAAGGGTTCCGTTAAAGGTCTCGGTAGGTTCGGCAATAATATCTCCGGCAATTGTGGTAGCCGAAACATTAATATTATCTGTTGAGTTTGCAGTAAGCGTAACATCAACACCCGACTGTGCTGTAAAGTCGGCGGTAGAAACTGCCGAAGGTGTGGCATCGGCCTGCGACGCGAAGATCAGTGTCACTTCATCCTGCGATGCAATGTCGCGCGAGATGTAGAAATTCTGCGTTTGCTCAACATTGGTTTCAGCAACGGTAAATGCGTTTAATGTGAGGTGTACGGTATCTTCATCGTAAATAGTACCCAGTGCCACATCATCAGAAATAGAAACGCCGCTTTGCGCATTGTTATCCAAATCGAAAAGATTGATCAGGTAGGTTTCAGTTGCTTCAGCAATGTTGTTATTCAAAACAGAAACATCAATTTGTTTGGTGGTTCCGTTGGTTGATCCTGACTCGAAAACAATCGAATCGAGTAGGGCAGTGTAATCACTGGCAGCCTCGGCACTAACATCCTGTGTTTGGTATTTAAATGATATTGAATCTTCGATATTACCTGAAAGTGTAACGGTAAACGAAGCAATTACCGGTTCGGTTCCTTCGGTAACTTCAATACTGTCGATGGCAAGTGTGGCAAAGTCGTTATCCCGGATAAATCCGGTATCCTGTGCTGTAATTTCGCCGCCTTCAAGCGTAATATTCTGACTGTTGGCGTTCAGACTACTTAACGTTCCAAACAGATTCTCTGTAGCCTCTGTCCAATCATCATCATTAATTGAAACTGTAAGTTCATAAGGATCGTCGTTGCCATTTCCAAAATCAAGGACGGTTGTTCCAATTGCAGTATAGTCATCCGATACACCTGCAATTGCAGAATTGTCGGAAGTAACAAAACTAACTGTCACTGCATCTTGAATCACATGGTCAGAGCTAACTGTAAAGATTCCGTTTCCATCTCCTTCATTAACATCAAATCCGGCAATTGAAATAACAGCATCATCATCATCATTTATGGTACCGGTTGCTGTTGCCGTACCAATAGATACATTCTGATAGTTATTATCAACAATGGCAATTGTTCCAGTAAATGATTCCTGTGGTTCAGTAATGTTATTTCCAATAACCTCAACCGGAATAAGCACACTTGTATCTCCTGCCAGAATGGTGTATTCAACAACTGATTGTGCAGTAATATCACTTGAGTGAAGAGCACTGCTTTCGGTAGTTGTAAAACTAAGCACAATGTCTTCCTGTGCTTCAATATCCATTGAAGCTATAAAGTTGTGGGATACATTACCATTGGTTTCCTGTACTGTAAATCCGTTAAGATCAATTTGCGTAATCGGGTCGTCGTCAACGATGCTGCCAATACCAGTATCTTTAGTGAACGAACTTGCACCGGTACAAGTAATTGAGGTTAGGTCAACAGAGTATGTTTCAGTAACAGGTTCTGATATAATATCGTCAACAATAGTTATCGGGATGGTTTTTTCAGTTCCAGAAGTTGAACCAGCTTCAAAAGTTACTGTGCCCGTTTTTGCAACGTAGTCACTTATTGCTTCAGCAATATCATTTACAATTCCATCCGAAGTTTTGTAATTCACTGTAAGTTCATCCTGTATATTTCCTGTTAATGTTACTGTGAATATTGCAACTCCGTCTGCAACATCTTCTGTTACTAAAGTATCGTTAACTGCGATAGATGCCAATTCATCATCTGTTATCGTTGCAATTGCGGCTAGCGTGGCTTCTCCGTTGCTAAGCGTAACATTTTGCGAAGCTGCCTGCAGGTTACTTAATACGCCGTTAAAAGTTTCGGTAGGTTCTACCCAGCTATCGTTAACAATGGTAACTTCTACGTACTGAACTGTATCGTTCGACGCTCCAAAATTCAGGGTAGTGGTTCCAACCGCGGTATAATCGTTGCCGGCAGTTGCTTCATCAGCAATATCCGCCGTTGCAAAATCAACCGTAAACGCATTTTGTACATCCTTACTCAGCGCAATTTTAAACTGAGCAGTAACAGATCCCACTTCCGATTCGTCAATTGTAAATCCATCAATCGAAAGAATGGCCGGATCGTTATCGGTTATGGTATAATCGGCCGAGTTGTCGGCCATTGTAACCTGTTGTGCGTTAATATTGGTAAACGAAATTGTTCCGCTAAACTGTTCGGTTGGCTCGGTAATTTCGTCGCCAAGCAATTCAACCGGAATGAATACTTCTTTACTACCTCCCGGAATTGTTACAGAAGTACCCGATTGAGCAGTGTAATCATTACCATCAAGAGCAGTTCCGTTGGAAGTAGTGAAACTTACCACCACATCTTTTTCGGCAGCAATGTTTGTGCTTAAGCGGTAATTAACAGTTTTGGCAATATCGCCTTCAACAATGGTGCTGTCGTGCAGTGTCAGTTGCATTTCATCATCATCGGTAATTGTTGCAGTAGCTTCGTTGCCACCTGCGGTAAACACTACCAGCTGCCCGTTTTTATTATTAAACGAAACGGTTCCGTTAAAGGTCTCGGTAGGTTCGGCAATAATATCTCCGGCAATTGTGGTAGCCGAAACATTAATATTATCTGTTGAGTTTGCAGTAAGCGTAACATCAACACCCGATTGTGCTGTAAAGTCGGCGGTAGAAACTGCCGAAGGTGTGGCATCGGCCTGCGACGCGAAGATCAGTGTCACTTCATTCTGCGAAGCAATGTCGCGCGAGATGTAGAAATTCTGCGTTTGCTCAACATTGGTTTCAGCAACGGTAAATGCGTTTAATGTGAGGTGTACGGTATCTTCATCGTAAATAGTACCCAGTGCCACATCATCAGAAATAGAAACGCCGCTTTGCGCATTGTTATCCAAATCGAAAAGATTGATCAGGTAGGTTTCAGTTGCTTCAGCAATGTTGTTATTCAAAACAGAAACATCAATTTGTTTGGTGGTTCCGTTGGTTGATCCTGACTCGAAAACAATCGAATCGAGTAGAGCAGTGTAATCACTGGCAGCCTCGGCACTAACATCCTGTGTTTGGTATTTAAATGATATTGAATCTTCGATATTACCGGAAAGTGTAACGGTAAACGAAGCAATTACCGGTTCGGTTCCTTCGGTAACTTCAATACTGTCGATGGCAAGTGTGGCAAAGTCGTCGTCAAGTATTGTTCCGGTAGCTTGCATTGAAGCGCCGCCACCCGAGAGTGTTACGTTTTGCGCTAAACCATCAGTAAGATTGTCGATCGTACCGAAAAGTGTTTCCGTAGCTTCTGCAATATCTCCATCCAAAATAGGGATGGTAACTGCCTGGCTTAAGGTATTGGCTCCGCCAAAAGTTAATACTTGTGTTGTTGTTGTGTAATCTGTTCCGTTAACGGCACTATTATCAGATGTTGCAAAGTCAACCGTAAATTCTCCTTGAACCGGATAGTTTAATGTTACTACAAAATCTTTGCTCGCATCGGTTCCTTCAGTAGCAGTAAAATCAGCTATCGAAAGTATTGCGCTGTCGTCGTTCGTAATTGTTCCGTTGGCAACACTGTCGGCAAAAGTAATCTGACTTAAAATGGCTGCAGGTAAAGTGCTGCACTGAATATTACTTAATGTAACCGTAAAATCTTCGTCGAGTTCTACTTTTTCGTCGCCGTTAATTGTAACGAAAATTGAATGTGTTTCGCCTTCAAGGCCACTAAAACTTAATTGGCCGGTTTCGGTATCAAAGTCTCCGTCAGCATCGGTAGCCGTGCCATCGGTTAGGGAATAATCCATTGTAATTGGCGAAGTAGTTTCCACTGCCATGTCAAGAGTTACAACAAATTCCAGTTCTTTGGTTCCCGAGTCGCCTTCAGATGTGCTTGCATCAGCAATTGAAATTGTAGATGCATCGTCGTTGTTTATTGTTCCGTAACCGGTAGCATTAACAATGTTTACAACCTGGTTAACTCCGGTTGTAGTTGCTGAAGTTAGATTAAGGGTAAAAACCTCATTTTGTTCCACCATTTCGTCTCCATTAACCGAGATGGTTATGGTTTGCGTTTCGTTTGCAGTACCGGCAAAACTTACCGAACCTCCACGCGCAGTAAAATCGGATGGTGCCCTGGCTGAACTGTTGCTCGTATAGTAACCAACTGTATATCCGTCCACAACTTCAATGTTGGATTGGGTAATGGTAAATATAAAGTTTGTGGTACCCGAGTTGGTTTCAACTTGTGTAACATCATCAATACTTATTGTTGCGGTGTCGTTGTCTGCATTCACAACAGTAACATCATTCGGATTCAAAGTCTCATATATCGGATCGGTAGTACTGGCTGTATTAACAGTGTTTACAATGGCGAAAGTTATGTCGCCATCAACAATGCCATTGTCAACTCCGGTAACGGTAATCGTTTGTGGCGAACTCCAATCGGTATGCGTAAATATCAATGAATCTTTGTCAACGGTTCCTTCTCCTAAATCGTTGCTTTCAACATCAACAACAACTGTAAAGTTCTCCGTGTCGGTTGCAGGTTTACTGGTTAAGTTAACTGTAAACTGTGCGGTTGTAACATCTTCTGAAGTGGTTAAACTTACTGGTGTAACAACAAAACCAGAAGCATCGTCATCAACATTGGTTGCTGAAACAGAAGTGGCAAACTGTGCGTTGTATTTCGGATCGGCAGAACTTGCATTGCTAATGTTAACCTGGTAAACGATGTTTCCATCGTCAATCTCATCGTCGAGACCGGAAAGTGTTACGGTTTGGTTTTGGTCCCAGTTTAATGGAGTGAAGGTTAAAGTGGTTGAACTTGTTATTTCTCCTTCGGTTAAATCGCCGGAATCAATTTCAAGAGTAAAGCTTATATTTTCCGTTGGTTCGGTATTCAATTTTACGGTGAAGGTTCCATCGCCACCGGCTTCAGTTGTATTACTTGCTGCAGAAACGGTAATTCCTGCAACATCGTTATCAAGGTTGGTGGCACTAACAATAGCAGTGCTTGCGTTTTCGTATCCTGAAAGGTCGTCGGTTTCAGCCTGGTTAATTGCCAGATTAATCTGGTAGGCAATGTCGTCATCATCAACATCGTCGTTTACACCAGTAACGCGTACCGTTTGTGGAGTATTCCAGTTACCTGAATTAAATGTAAGTTTCGAATTAGATGGTGTTGTAATTTCACCCTCTCCACTATCAGAGCTGCTCACATCAATTACTACGGTTCCGGTTGGAGCCGAACCAAGTGTTACTGTAAATTCTTCGTAGTCTAAATCTTCCGAAGTTGTAATTGAGGCCTTGCTCGCAATTATCGCACCGTCCTGCGCATTTATGGTAATATCAAAACTACAGGTGTCTGAGTTGTTGTCGGCATCGTATGCAATGTAAGTAACAGTGGTTGTTCCCACATTAAAATCGTCCTCACTTAGCTCGTTAATTCCCGATGCCTGTGCTGCCTGAGTAGTTGCTCCGGAATAGGAATAGGTTAATTTGGTAACGGCACAATTGTCGTCGTAAGTTGGAGCAGTAATTCCCGTAACGGTTTTAAAGGTTGCTCCTGATGACGCCACAACTTGTTCAATTGCAGATGGACAACTAATCGTTGGTGCCTGATCGTCGCCAACAACTACATCGAAAACTACAGTTGAAGCGTTTGGTGTAGTTGCGTGGTCTGTAACTGTCCAGGTTACTGTTGTTGTACCTTTTTCAAAAACTTGTCCGTTGAGGGTAGTATTTGGAGAGGTAACAGATGTTGTGGCACCGCTTAAGGTGTATGTAATTGTTGGACTCGCATCGCAATTATCCGTTGGATTCCACAAATCGTCAGTATGGGTGTAGGTACAAACATCAGTATCTACAAATACGTTCCGGTCGGAAAGATCATCCAGCGTTGGTGCTTGTTCATCAACAATCGAAATTGTAGAAGAGCAGGTATTTTCATTTCCTGTCTCATCAGCCACTTTTAAGTAGATGGTTAAATCTGCAATGTCGCTGCATGAGTAAGTTAACGAGTCGCTGAAAATTGAATTGTCTTTAGATATTAAGTACGAGGTAATTTCGCAGTTATCGGTAGAGCTATTGTCGATATCGGATGGATATACAACAACCTCGCCGTTGCGTTGCAATTGTGCTGTAAAATTCTGGCAGCTGGCAACCGGGTTTTCATCATCCGTAACAGTAACATCAAATGAACAGGTTGATTCGTTTCCTTCTGCATCAATGGCTGTCCATGTTACCGTTGTTGTTCCTTTGTTAAACACCTGTCCGTTTAATGTTGTGTTTGGTTCTGTTAGAACGGATGATGCATCTCCACTTAAGCTATAAGTTAAAGTTGGGTTGCCATCGCAGTTGTCAGTAACTCCTGTATCCCACGAATTATCGGGGTGTGTGTAGGTACATTCTCCAGTGTCGGTGGTTTTTGCCTGTACTCCTGAAACGGCACACGAAATAACCGGATCAATATTATCTTCAACGGTAACAACGGCCACACAAGTAGCTTGGTTGGTATTGTTATCGGTTACGGTTAATGTTACGTTATTGTCGCCCAAATCGGAACAGGTAAAAGCCGTTTTACTTGCCGACAGGCTTGCAATTCCACATGCGTCAGACGAGTTATTGTTAATGTCGTCGGCAACAATACTTGCATTTCCATCGCTATCGAGTTGAATGGTAATTGCCTTACAAATGGCCTCGGGCGAAACAGTGTCGATAATAGTAACTTCAGAAGTGCATTCGCTGGTATTTCCCAAACCATCGGTGGCTGTTAGCGTAATTGTATTTGCGCCAACATCGGTGCAGTCGAATGACGATTTGTCAAGTGAGAATTCCAGCGATGAACAATTATCTGTACTACCGTTATCAATATCACTTCCGGTAATTGTTGCAGCGCCTGCTGCATCTAAGTAGACATTAATATCCTGGCAGGCAACAATTGGTGAAATAGTATCGCGAACCGTTACATTCGACTGGCAGCTTGATGCATTTCCATTCACATCGGTAACGGTTAATGTTACCACATTTATTCCCGTATCGGCACAAGTAAATGTTGTTACCGAAGCGCTGATGTTATCAATAGCACAGTTGTCGCTCGAATTGTTGTCGATACCAGCAGCTGTTATTGTTGCGTTTCCTGTGGCATCTAAATAAATGGTTGTGTCTTTACAACTGGCAACCGGCGAAACAGTATCCCGAACGGTAACTGTTGCACTACAGGTTTCGGTGTTATTATATTCGTCTTCAACAGTTAGAATTACTGTATTTGTACCAACATTGGCACAAGTAAACGCACTGTTGTCGATACTAAGCGAAACGTTTCCGCAAATATCGTATGAGCCGTTATCGATTCCGGCAGCTGTTACCGAAACATTTCCAAAGTTGTCGAGATACAAAGTAGTATCGTTACAAACGGCAATTGGCTTTTCTTCGTCGGTAATCGTTACTGTTGCCGAGCACGATGAACTGTTTCCGTTATCGTCGGTGGCTGTCAGTACTACAGTGTTTGCTCCAATTTCAGAACAATCAAAAGTTGTTGAGTCGAGCGAAAGAGTAACGTTACATGCATCGGCCGAACCGTTATCTACCTGCTCGGGTGTTATGGTTGCATTTCCTGATGCGTCAAGAGCAACAGTAATATCCTGGCAAACAACTACCGGTGCAATGGTGTCAGCAACGGTTACACTGGTGGTGCATTCGTCGAAATTGTTATCGGCATCTGTTACGCGCAATGTAACGGTATTTTCGCCAATAGTTAAACACGAGTAATCATCGGGAGTAACCGTTTTTATTAAGTCGCAATTGTCGGTTGAACCTGCTGCAATATTGTCGATATCGGTTGACGAAAGGCTGTAAGTACCGGCGCTGTCGAGGTAAACCGTTATTGGATTACATACTGCCGACGGAGTAATATTATCTTCGATTGTTACAGTAGAACTGCAACTTGAAACATTTCCGTTAACATCGGTAACAGTTAATGTAACAGTATTGGCTCCAATGTTGCTACAATCAAACGAGGTAATATCGGCCACAACACTCTGTATTCCGCATGCGTCGCTTGAGTTGTTGTTTATTTGCGAAGCTAAAAGAGAGGCTTCTCCCAGCACATCGAGTTGCAGCGTTATATCTTTGCAGTTTGCTACCGGAGCAACAGTATCGGTAACAGTTACTGTTGCATTACAAGTTCCAATATTTCCGTAATTATCGGTGGCGGTTAGTGTAACCGTATTTTCTCCAACATCGGTACAATTGTACGACGACGGCGAAACCTCAATGCTTGCAATTCCACCCGGATCGGATGTGCCGGATGCAATACTATCAATGTCCTGTTGAATGAGAGAATAGGCACCAGTGTTATCCAAATATACTGTTAGGTCGTTACAGGTCATATCCGGCGCTTCTTCATCAATAATGGTAACAAGGAAACTTCCCGATCCGGTGTTACCATAAATATCTGTTGCTGTCCACACAATTTCGTGAGGACCTACTTCAAGTGTTGCACCCGCAATTGTTGTTGAGGTGTCAGTTCCAACGGTATCAAGTGCGTCAATGGAGTAGGTGATTTTTTCCAGGGTACAATTTTCATAAACGATCGGATCCCAGTCATCGGCCTCCAAAATGGTGTAAAATGATTCTCCGGTATCAGTCGACCTTACTTTGTTGGTAACCGTGCTTACTTCTGGAGATTCGGTATCTGAAATAGTGAATTCAGTTTGGCAGATAACACTGGCATTTCCACTTAAATCATAAACGCGCCAGGTTACTGTTGTGGTTGGGTTTTCAGTAGTACCCACAGGAATTTGTTCGCCGGCTAAACTGGTATTTAAGTCGGCACCAACTTCTGGTAGTGTATCAAGCTGATAGGTAAGTTTTGACAATCCGTGGTTATCCGAGAATCCAAACGGATCGTAATCAGCACCCATTACCAGGAACGAACATTCGCCCCGGTCTGCATCTTGTTCAACAAACGCGTCAGGGCAATATTGAATGACCGGTATCTGATGGTCTTCAACAATAATATCAATTGTGCAAGTATCGGTATTTCCTGAATTATCCTCAACAATCCAATCTACAGTAGTTGTCCCAACCGGGAATGTTTCGCCGGCCAGGGTTGAGTCGTTATTGTAACTGTTGCTTAAGCTGGCTTCGCAATTATCGCTGTAACCAAGTGGGTCGAAATCAGTTCCGGCCATGGTGTAAAACGATTCGCCATCGTCGGCTTCACGTGTATAGGTTAGGCTGTCAGGACAAATTAAAATCGGGTCAAGATCATCAATAACAGTTACATCAAAACTGTAAGGTAATGAGTTGCCAAACGAGTCGGTTGCCGAGTAGGTTACTTCGGTAACTCCAACCGGGAACGATGCACCCGGAATTGCCCAGTCTGGACTTACTGTAATGGTTAACGACGACTGGCCATCGGTAGCATAATCGATAAAAGTAGGAGGGGTGTAGTTCACCACCGCTATACAACCCGATTCGGTACTGTCGGTTGTGTTAGCTTCTGCACTTAACAATGCCGGAGCTTCTTCGTCAGTTACTATAACGGTGAAAATTTCTTCACTTCTGTTTCCGTGGTCATCCTCGGCATACCAGTAAATTTGGTTCTCACCTAAATCTAATTGTATTCCATCAAGACCGTCTACCTGATATTCGTTTTCAAGTTTTATTACAATTCCGCAGTTGTCGGTGGCCGTTACATCATCAAACTCATCACCTTGAATGGTGTAGTAGTTTTTATGAAAATCAGTTGCACGTACCTGGTTACCCGGAACCACAATTATTGGTGCTTCTTCATCGTTCAGCGTTAATGTAAATGAACATTCCGACGAGTTACCGTTTGCATCAACAACTCTCCAGGTAATTACTGTTTGCCCGGGGTCGTCTCCGCGTGGAATTATAACTCCCGACAAGGTATTTTCTCCGGTTCTGAGTAAGCCGGTTTCTGCATCGGTAAAACTCCATATTAGCGAGTCAACCGAACAATTATCGTCGTAGTCGAGCGGATCGAGCTCGTTACCTAAAACTTTATACGAACAGGTGTTTGCATTACAAATGCGCGTTAAGTCGCCCGTACATTCAATGGTTGGAAGCGTATCGGTCACTTCAACATTAAATGTGCAAATGGTAACATTATCGTTATTGTCGGTGGCAGTAACCGTAACTTCGGTTGTGCCGATTGCAAACCACGATCCGGGAGAATGAGTTGATGTAACACTTTTTACTCCGCTACATGCATCGGTGGCAATAATGGCAGGCCACGAAACCAGTGCTTCGCAATTTATTCCGGTTGCGGTTGCGTATAATGTGGTGTCAGGACAATTTGCAATTATCGGTCCTTCATTATCAAGAACATGTAATTTTTGTGTGTACCAGCTTGTGTTGCCACTTTCATCGCTAACTTCCCAAACAATATTGTTGTTGCCCAGTAAAAATGTATCGTTTGCATTGTTGGTTATGGACAGGTTTAACGAGTCGGTACAGTTGTCGGAAACCGGAGGAATATCAAGTGAAAGAGCTGCATAACAGGTTCCCGGATTAATAAATACAGTATCAGTTGCAACCGGTGTAATTACCGGATCAACATTATCAAAAACAGTAATGTCAGAGGAACAGGTGTTGGTATATTCTGTGCCTCCAATGGTTTGGCTGGCGGTCCAGGTTACTGTGGTTGTTCCTTTCGGAAGATATGCTCCTTCCAAGGTGTTGGCGTCAGGTGCATAAGGTATTGTATTCGGATCGCTGGTTTGAATATCGTGTGTTAGTGTTCGTCCTGCTATCTCTGTGTCAGAAGTAAATTGTGCATTTAAAGTAGCGTCAGGAATTACATAAGAACAACCATCGGTTGTAGGGTATGAGGTGTAAATATATGGGCACGAAATTTCGGGCACAAAAGTTTCAACTACCACAACATTTACGGTGCAGGTGTCGGTATTTGAACTTTGGTCGGTAGCTGTCCAAAGGATTTGGTAATTGCCCAGTGCTAAATGATAACCATTCAGATAACGGCTGCCGTTTACATTATTCACATATGAACTTAGTGTGCAGTTTTCGCTTACGCTTGGAGTAAATTCGCTGCCACTTACAGTATAGTAGTATACTTGTTTATTGTCGTATTCGCGGTAATATGTTTCTTCTAAACAATTTATTACCGGAGAAATAGTGTCGACAACAGTTACTGTTTGAGTGTGGGTTACCTGGTTTCCGGCTTCGTCGTATGCTGTGTAATAAATGTGGTGTGTACCTACATCGTAGCTGGTTGAACTCGGATAATGCGTGTAAGTGATATCTTGCGGAGCAGAACAGTTATCGGTGGCAACAGGTGTTCCCAGATCGGTAATTGTAACCGAGCATGCTCCTTCTCCAACATTGGCAACAATATCATCGGGCCAGGTAATTTCCGGATCCTGATTATCGTGCACAAACACATCAAAAACACAACAGGTATTAACATCTGAACCATCGGTTGCAGTCCAGGTTACGGTAGTCGTTCCTCTGTTCAGTAAAACATCTTCCAGGCTTGATCCCGTTCCGCTTGTTGCCCCGGAAAGAGAATAAGTTAAAACAGGTGCCGGAGACGATTGTGTTGAACTTACATTAAATTCGTCGCCTACTACTTTGTAGGTACACGAGTCGGGGTTTGTAGAACGAGTTGCATTTCCGCGGCAGGTTACCGGCGGTGGATTGTTGTCATAAACATCAATGGTAACTATACATTCCGCACTATTTCCTGCATTATCGGTAATTGTCCATGTAATTGTATTCGACCCAACGGGGATTTGTTCTCCTGCTAAGGTAGACGTTGACGATGCTCCGGGGAGATCATGTGTTATTGTTACAGGACCTGAGCAATCCCAGGTTCCGTAAGGATCAAATTCGTGATCGTAAACAGTGTAATAAGTTTGTCCGTCATCGGCCTGACGACATAAATTACCCGGGCAATCGAACCATGGGGCATCGTCGTCAAGAACTGTAACTGTTTGTGTGGCATAGCTAACGTTGCCATGAATATCTTCAATTCCCCAGGTAATTGTTGTTGTTCCCAGGTGGAAAGAAGTTGTGTAATTGTTGTTCCAATATGTTAAAACACCACAATTGTCATCGGTTGTTGGAGTGCCAAGAGTAACGCCTGTAGCATAACATTGGCTGTTGGTGTTTACAGTAATATCGGCAGGAGGTGTAATAACCGGATCCTCGTTGTCATCAACAAAAACATAATAACTACACGAGTTTTGGTAGTTGTGTCCGTCAAGTTCGCGCGAGGCTGTCCATGTTACCAGTGTTATTCCAACAGGGAATGTTTCGCCTGCCAGTGTTGAACTACCATTGTAGTCGTTTACGAGGGTTGCTCCAAGGGATGATGATGTGGCATCAAATTCAGTTCCTGAAACGGTGTAGTAACATTGGCCCGGATCGTTGTTTTTTGATTGATCGCCCACACAACTTATTGCCGGATAAACATCAGTAACAATTTCAATATTTACTGTACAGGTTGTTTGATTTCCTGATGCGTCGATAGCTGTCCATACAATATTATAGGTGCCGGCTTCAAGTGTTGCAGGTAAAATACCTGTTCCGTTAATGCTGTTGGTATACGATGTCAGGCTGCAATTATCAGTTGCAACCGGTTTAAATTCGTTGTAGCCAAGCGTGTAATACGATTTCCCGTCATCTACCGATCGTACATAATCAGAACCCGGACATGAGATAACCGGATCAACATTATCGATAACCTGAACTTGTATGGTTGTGGGCTGATCATTTCCGTAATTATCTTTTACGCTCCAGGTTAATTCGGTTGTTCCAATCGGAAATTGCACATAGTCGAGCGACTTGTAGTTGTTCAGGTCGTTGTTAATGTTGAAATGTTCAGAAGTACAGTTGTCGGAAATATTTTGTGGATCGAATTCTCCGGTGGTCGACATATAGTAACAACTATTTGCCGGAGTATATCGGGTATATAAAGTTTCAATATTGTATTCCGGAGCCGTAATGTCGTTAACTGTAACATTATATTGCATTGTTGTTGAGTTGCCCGAGGCATCGGTGGCTGTCCAAATTACAACCGTAATTCCTACAGGGAAATCAAAACCAACCAATGATGAACCTCCGTTTTGGTTGTTCACCAAGGTAATTGAGGGACAATTATCTGTTACAAGCGGGTCTAAACCATCAGCCGATTGCCCGGTGTAATGGCATAAATCTGATGGGGCGTCAAAAGTTTTGTCGCCTATGGTTGAAATGGTTGGCAGGGTTAAATCTTTAACCGTAATTTTAAATGTACAGCTGTCGATATTTCCACTGGTATCTTCAATTTTCCATACAATTGAATAAGTACCTCCAACAAATTCGGTTCCTGCAAGGGTTTCTCCTGCACCGGCAACTCCGTCGATAGTATACGAAATTGATAAATCTTGGGTAGCATCGCAATTATCGCTTAAGTCTATCGGATCAAACTCGTCACCAATAACAGTGTAGGTACATTCATTATCGGCAATTGTTCGTGTTTCGTTTCCATAGCACGTAAAACTTGGTGCCTGGTTATCGTTTACGGTAATTGTAAAGGGGTCGGAAACAACTGTATTCCCGTTAACATCTACCAGAGTCCAAACTACTGAATATGGATAATCAACTGTTTTTGGCAATTGTAATCCGGCCAGAGAATTGGAACCGGTGAACACCGTTGAACCATTTTGAGTGATGGTATAAGTTGGTGTTTCGGTGTTACAGTTGTCGTTAATATTCGATAAATCGAACTGAATTCCGGGAACAGTGTAGTAACATTTACCGGGATCGGTGTTACGTTGGTATGTAAAAGAACTGTCGACACCGGTTGGTTGATCGAAAGTTGGATCTTGGGTATCGTTAATACGAACATAAATGGTACAAGTCGAGGTATTAATACCGTCGGTGGCAGTCCAGATAATGGTGTCGTTTCCGGCTGGCAGTTGTTTTCCGGCAAGTGTTGATGATCCATCAAAACTATTACTGATGATAAGATTCTCAGAACATCCGTCGGTTACAACAGGATCAAACTCTGTTGTATCTACTGTGTAAAAACATACACCCGCTTCAGCGTCTCTCTCAAAAGGTGCTGCAGCAGTACTTCCTTCCGGGCATATAATTTCCGGTGCAATGCTATCATAAACAGTAATTGTAAAACTTTCGGTTGTATACAATCCTGCTGCATCGGTAGCTTTGTAGGTTATCGTTGTGGTTCCAACCGAGAAATCACTCCCGCTTAACGGGCCTGATGTTTGGGTGTATTCAACAACAGCACAATTGTCGTCGGCTACAGGTGCTATCCAGGTTACCTGTGAAGTACATTTTCCCGGATCAACATTTTGCTCAATGTCTTCCATCGAGGTAATCGTAGGTGCAGTTTCATCATTCACCGTCACTCTGAATGAGCGCGTGCTGGTATTAACACCGTCGGTGGCAGTCCAAACAACGCGGTTTATTCCGGTGTTAAACTGAACGCCGTCTAATGTTGAACTTACAACACTATTTCCATCGTTTATTTTGTAGCTCAATGTTACGTTTCCGCAATTGTCGGTTGCGGTAATGTCAAACTCAGAGCCTACAGTTGTGTAAGTACAACCTGTGTTGGTTGCACGGGTTTGGTTCGAAATCGAAGAGATTTCAGGAGCATCGCTATCTGCAACGGTAATGGTAAACGATAATGGGGTAGTAGTGGTGTTACCATTGGCATCGGTAGCCGACCATGAAATAAGGTTTGCCCCACTGTTTAATTGTGCATCGGCCAACGAGCCGGAACCCGTTAAATCGGTGGCACCGCTTACGGTGTAATTAATTGTAATGGCTCCCGAACAGTTATCGGTTACTATCGGATCAAATTCTGAACCATTTATTTCATAATAACATTGTTCGCTGGTAGTATTCACCGTTTTGCTTACTGTGCCCGATGTTGCAGTAATGGTTGGATTTATTGTATCGGCAATGGTAACTGTAGCAATACAGGTACTTTTATTTCCCGATGCATCTTTTACCGTTAAGGTAACTGCGGCATCTCCAATATCTGAACAACTAAAGTTTGTTTTGTCAATTGAGAGGATAAGATCCTGTGCATCGGTACAATTATCAGATGAAGCATCGTTGATGTCGGAGGCAGAAATAGTAGCCAATCCCGATGTTCCGATGTATGCGGTAAATGGTTTGCAAGATGCTACCGGATTAATATTGTCGGTTACGGTAACAGTAAACGCACAAATATTACTTTCATTACCCGATTCGTCAATTGCAACATAAGTTACTGTTGTCGATCCTGTTGGGAAAAAATCTCCCGGCTGTGCCGATTTTGTCCAGCTAATATTTCCCGTGCAGTTATCACTTGCCGTAGGTTCTGTCCAGCTTACGGTTGTGCCGCAGGTATCCGACGCTGCGCTAACTGTAATATCTGCAGGGCAGTTGGAAATTACCGGTTTTTGGTCGTCGGTAACAATAACATTGAAAGAACAGGTGTCGCTTATATTACCAGCAACATCTTCAAAAACATACCATACTTTTGTTGTACCCGATTGAAAAGTGTCTCCAGGTGAATGCGAACGTCGACGAACCAGTGATCCGGCTGCGGTGCAGTTGTCGGTGGCAGTTGGTTCGGTCCACGAAACGGTGGCCGTGCAAAGACCTGCATTGCTTGTTCTTGTAATGCTTTCAGGACATCCGCTTACTGCTGGTTTTTCGGTATCGGTAATGGTAATGGTAAACGAACAGGTATCGCTTACGTTGTCATTTTCGTCGGTGGCAGTGTAATATACTGTTGTTGTTCCAACCGGGAAAAAATCGCCCGAAGAATGCGATTTGCTGATTATTAAGTCTTGCAGAGGCGTTGCATTATCGGTAACAGTTGGTTCAGTCCAGGTAACTACAGCGCCACATTCTGATAGGTCGTTGCTTTGCGAAATATCACCGGGGCAATTTGAAATTACCGGAGCTTCACCATCGCTCACGGTTACTGTAAAGCTGCAACTGGTTTTGTTGCCCGAAGCATCGGTAACTTCAAACGTGTTGGTGGTTGTTCCTGCCGGAAACTGAGAGCCACTAGCCAATCCTGCAGTTTGCACTGTTGTTGCACCCGTGCAATTATCTGTCCCGGTTGGGGCAGTATAGTTTACTGTTGCATAGTTTTGTCCTGCATCGGCATTGGTTACGATAGCTTCCGGACACGAAATTTCCGGATACTGAGTATCTGAAATTGTTACATCAAATGAACAGCTTGCAGTATTTCCTGCTACGTCAGTAAATTCATAGGTAACTGTTGTTGTTCCAACATCAAAACGACTTCCCGGGGCGTGCGAGCGCGAAGAATAACCAGCCAGTGCTCCATCGCAATTGTCGGTAGCAGTTGGTTCAGTCCAGGTAACAACAGCTCCGCAGTCATCTAAATCGTTATCCTGATTAATATTTGTTGGACACGAAGCAATATCCGGTTCCTGGTTATCAGTAACCGTAATCGTAAAACTTTTAATTGTTTCGTTGCCCGAGGCATCAGTAGCTTTATAGGTATTTGTTGTAACACCTTTTGGGAAAACAGAACCACTTGCCAGTCCGGCAGTTTGAACTAAAGTTGTGCCCGCACAATTATCGGAAGCAGTAGGCTCGGTAAATGTAACCACGGCGTTGCAATTGTCAGTATCAGTATTGACTGACATATTTGCGGGGTGTGTGATAGTTGGGAATTCATTATCACTTATTTCAACAGTAAAACTGTCAAGTGTTGTGTTTCCGGCAGCATCGCTTGCCGTGTAAACTACAGTTGTGGTACCAATTGGGAAAGTTGATCCGTTTGCCAGACCTGAAGTTTGGGCGATAGCTGATCCCGGACAATTATCGGAGACACCGGGTTCAATCCAGTTCACAACTGCCCCGCAATCTCCCTCGTCTGAGTTCTCGGTAATATTTGCAGGTAGATTTGTAATTAAAGGATCCTCTGTATCAATAAGGGTAACCGTAAAGTTGCATGAGTTTGAATTTCCTGCTTCGTCGGTGGCGGTTATTGTAACTGTTTGCGAATCGCCATGGCCAACCAGCGGGCTTCCCGCTTCCGGACTTTGTGAAAGTGTAATGTTCGCTTCGCTCGAACAATTGTCGTTAACTGTTACACTCCCCGTATAATCTGCCAAAGCTACTGTACATTCTCCCGGGGCAGGATTTACCTCTTGATCACCCGGACAAGAAATAGTTGGAGGTGTACTTTCAACGGTAACAGTGTAAGAAGCCGATGAGGTACAACCAAAACTGCTGATTGCCCGAATAGTATAATCGGTTGTGCTGCTTACGGAAGTTGTATAGGGCAGGTTGGCAATTTTAACCGTATTGCTTGCATTGTATAGTTCGTAGGTACTTCCATTTGTTGCTGTTGCCGAAATTTGGAATGATGAACCCGCGCATACCGGAGAGGAAATATCAATACTTCCGGTAATATTAGTTGGCAATGGATTTACGGTGATGGAAACTTTTTGTGTTGCATCAATGGGTAACGATGTAGAATAGGTATCATAAACCGCAACCAGCGAATATTCTGTTGTTGCAGTTGGAGTAACTGAAATTGGAGCGCCACCATAGTTGGCATCTTCGGGGTCGCCAACACTGGTATAATTATTTACCGTGTAGGTTGTACTACCGTCGGAATATTGAACGGTATAAGGTCCAACACTGGCATTAATTATTACCTGAATTGTGGTACTATCTCCTTCACAAATTGATGTTGCACCATCTTCTGTAAGGAAAGATTGTGCATTCGTTTTAATTGCAAACGATGTGCATATTACTAAAGTGAAGAGATAAACCCAAAAATGAATATTCTTTTTGGTGATTCGTGAACTTGATGACAAATCAAGATTTTTATCCAGGGGGTTAATGCTGGATTTGTTAGGTTTTGTATTATCCATACTGCGAAGTGTGAGACCGCTGTCTCTTTTAATAGTGGTTCTAAAATTCTTTTTCAAAGCAATAGCAATATCATTAGCGTAATCTTCCCATTGCTCGCTTTTTGTGGCTTGTAAATAAATTGTGATAAAATTATGTATATCCTTATTATGTCAATTGTAAGCCAATACTTATTTTGAGGGTTTAGAACGCTTTATTCGCGCTTCCAAAAAGCTTAGTGCTTGTCAGTAAAATGCTGATTTTGCAGTTGTGAAGACTAAAAATACGATGTAACTTTTCTCGAAATGTTACATCGTATGTATGAAGTGAAAAATATTGTAATTTTTTATGCTTTGATTAAAGTTATGTTAATTATGCATTTTCTGCTTTACTTAATTATTTTAACAAATACGCAATAAGCACTCCCAAATAGTTTCCTACAGCATAGCCAGCAATACCAACCACTAATCCGGTTAAAATTACCTGGCGGTTTTTTAGTGCGCCGGCAACTACCGGAACAAAAGGGGGAGAGCAGATTAGTGCACTGGTTGAAATGATTACTGTATCGGCATCAACTTTAAAAATACGTGCCAGGGCAATATGGATAATGTGCGATCCGTAAACGGCTAAAGCCACATAGTAGAATAACGAAAACGAGATGTTTGATAATTTACTGATGTCGGCCATGGAGGCAACCGTTAAACAGAAAATAAGGATGAGGTACATGCCCAGTTGAAAGGTCTTCTTTATAGCTTTTATTTTTGGCACAAACGAAAAGGCAATTCCAAAACTTGTGATGAGCAGAATTACAACAGCTGTCTGATATTCGTTGGGCAACAGCAGACTGATCCCGTAACTCACACCCAGAATGGCAACCGAAATTCCTAAAGCACCGATTAGTGGCAGTAATGTTTTTTTCGTCAACATTCCATCGTACGATTCAAACTCCTCCTCCATATTTATATCTTCTGCAGAGGTGTTTTGTGTTTTTATTGACTTGTAAGGTGGAAGAAACCAAAGAAAAACCTTCTGCCCGATGGAGAGAATAAAAACAAGGTAAATGGCGCCAAGTGTGAGGTCGTAGGTGTGGGTCATAATGTAAAGCTCCTGCGACACATTTAGTGCCGTTTTCATGGCCGCCATATTTGGTGTTCCGCCGGTATAAACACCCACCAACATTCCGGCCACCTGCCAGGTGTTTTCAATGTCGTTACGGAAAATAAAAAAGCCGATAATTACAATTAGTAGCACCGAAATCAATCCGGTAGCAAGTGCCAAAAAAGCCGACCGTGCCATCTTAAACCATGAGCGAACATCTACCGAAAACAGGATCAAGGGTAACGATAAAGGAATGGTGATTTCGGTAAGCATATTTTGGTACTTATCAGCCCCATCGGGTAAAATGCCCATATTACCAATTATTAAACCAACGCCATAACAAATCAGCACAGCTCCAATTTTCTTTACTATCGAAAACTTACCTTCGAGATAAATAACAAGAACAGGAGTGATAACAAAAAGAATAATCAACGCCAGAAACGGTGTCTCCATAGTTTTAAAAATTTCCCTTACCGGGCGGTAAAGATATCAGATTGGGGAGAAACTACAAATAGTAACTATTCAGTGCTTGTGTTTCCGGATTTATTACCGAATCCAATTCCAATTGATATTTGGAACATATTTTTAGAAGGGTTTTGTTCTTCCTGTTCTATATGTGGATCGTAAAAATCGATATAGTAAGGGAAAAATGATAATTCGATGTAAGGTTTTATAAATGGGGCACTTCTAATTACCGGTCGAAATCCAAATAGAAAACCTCCGTACATTGAATTGAAAAACTACTTTCCGCTTTTGTTAATTATTTCTGTTCCTCTGTATGTAATATCGTCGCCACGTGCCCACCAATCCCGTGTACCACTTGTTTCTGTATGGAGGTATAATCCTGTATGTAAACCAAAATAAATATTCGGAGAATTCTCCGGAGCAAGATCAATTTCGTACATCAGTTTTAAATAAATACTGTAAGCTTTGTGTTTTAGTTCCCGGGTTGATCCTCCGCCAAGACCACCACCTTCGCCACTTTCCTCAAATTGCACAAAACTCAGTCCCGGTGTTAAATAGAAGTTCTCGTTTTTGGAGAAGCTAATTGCAGATGGTTTTTCAATAAAAAGATTAAAACTTTTGTCGCCGATGAAATAATTACTGTGACTCCAGTCTACTTTCCCATCAATTATCATCGGGTAAGCGACTCCAATCGTTAGCCATGAATGTTCCTGGGCATTAATACTAAACGTAAACAAGCAAATTAGAAATGAAAGAAAAAGGCGTGTCATATTTAATCGATTTCGTTTGGGACTCTAGTGTTTCCAATACCAACACTTACTGAAATTTGAAACATACTTTTCTTTCCCTCGCGATTGGCATAATACGAGTTAACAGTTGCAAAGGCAGGATAAAGTCCAAATTCAATATTTGGTTGAAAAAAATAATCAGCATCTCCCAATGGGCGAAAACCTAAAACTATGCCAATATAGTTAGAATGAAAAAAGTCTTTTCCATCAGTATCAAATTCTTCATAATTTGAGTAATGTCCTTCATCAGAATCGTAATTAACTTGCCATGATGATTTTGAACCGGTAGTTTTAGAGTGGATGTAATAACCTGCATGAATACCAAAGTAGAAATCGGTAATCATGTATGGGTTGCGATCTATTTTATACACAATCTTTAAATATGTACTTAAGGCATTGTGCTCATAATTTCCTGTTCCTCCTCCACCTAGTCCGCTTAAATCGTATTTCTCGTTTATTTGGGTATACGAAAAGCCTGGAGTCAAACGAAGTTCAGGTAGTTTGTTTAATAGTTGTAATTCCTTTTCTAAAAAAACACTGTATTTGCTATCATTACTACTGTAATAGTAATGCGAGTCATCGTTATTTCCTGTTCCGATAATTAGCGGATACCCAGCACCAATTGTAAAGTAAGAATCTTCCTGAGCAGATAAAGAGAGAACAGTAACACAAAACAAAATGGTAAAAAGTAAGCGTGTCATAGTAAAGGTTGATTTTTGTGTTTTAATCGACTAATTTATGTAAAATAATTAATACGAAAAGAAACATATCTCACCCTTTTTTTTAAGCCGGTAACTTACTTTTTTCCAAAACCTCTGCCACCCGCAGTCTCACTAATAAAAGTGTCGCCTTCCTCAATATTTATATTTTGAATAAAGTCGAGAATAAAAAGGATTCAGCTTATGAATATTATATTGAGGTCGGGGATGTTACGTATGTTTACGTGCAGATTTTATAAAAATTATATGCAAAACATTAACTTGCACCAGAACGCCAGGATGGATAATATTCTAAAAATGAAAAACAAATTTTCCCAGTATTCTCTTCTATTGTTAATCCTATTTGTAGTTACTACAAGTTGCCCTAAAACATCAGAGTTTACACAAAATCCAAATCTTGTGTACGAGAACTACATTCAAAAAAGAACTGACAGAACCATAAACAGGGAAGATTATTACAATAAACTTCAGGGATTCTGGCTGGGCACCTGCATTGCCAACTGGACCGGATTGGTTACCGAAATGGACAAAATAGGAAACATCGGCGACGTGAAAACCGGTGATTTTTACACCCGAAACGATTGGGGGAAACCCGATCAGCCAAGTATTTGGGGAGAAGGTATTCCGAGTGATTTATCGCCCGTAATTGATTTTGTTTTTGCCGATGCTGATAGTGTTTGGGGAGCTGACGATGATACTGATATTGAATACATTTACCAGGAACTTTTATTAAAATATCAAACGTCGGTTTTAACGGGTGAGCAAATTCGCGAGGGCTGGCTGGAGCATATCAGGCACGAAGAGGAAAACTATTTGTGGGTGTCGAACCAAAAGGCTTTTGATTTAATGGAAGAAGGATTGGTACCTCCGGCAACCGGCGATCCGAAGAACAATCAGGAATATGAAATGATTGATGCACAGCTTACGACCGAAATTTTTGGTTTGTTTGCTCCTGCCCGTCCTGATATAGCGGTGAAGCTGGCTGAGTTGCCAATTCAGAATACGGCACGTGAAAACAGCGAGTGGTTCTCGGAATTTTATGTTTCGATGTTTTCGCTGGCCTCTGCAGTCGACAAAACTTTGCCTATGAAAGAACAATTGTTTTGGATGGCAGAACAATCTAAAGATCGGCTTCCCGAAACGTCTTATTCGTATAAAATGTATGATTACGTAAAATCAAAATACAACGAAGGTATTCCTTGGGAACAGGCCCGCGATTCGGTTTATACACGGTACCAGGTTAATCAGGCTGATGGTTATGATATGACGTCCAGGGGTTTATATTGTAATGCTTGTTTTGCTGCTGGAATCAACTTTGCGGCAAGTTTGGTTAGTTTGTTTTATGGCGAAGGTGATTTGGTGGAGACAGTAAAGATTGGAACACTTTGTGGCTGGGACGCGGACAATCCAACGGCAACCTGGGGCGGTTTAATCGGATTTATGATTGGCAAAGAGGGCGTTGAAAAAGCTTTTGGCAGAAAATTTTCAAATCGTTTTGACATTCAGCGAACCAGAGTCGGTTTTGAGGAGATTGGAATAGATACATTTGAAAATATGGCATTAAAGGGAATCTGGATCATCGATAGAGTAGTTCAGGAAGAAATGAATGGTGGAGTTGATTTGAGAAATAATGAGTGGTATATTCCCGGATCTCTTCAGTGAATTCGAAATCTCAGGCGTTCACTTTCCACTCTTTTGCCAGAAGCGCATAAATCACATCGTCAACCCATTGCCCATTTATCAGAAGACTCTCTTTAAAATGAGCCTCTTTTCTGAAACCTAGTTTTTCGAGCACCGCAAACGACGCAATGTTCTCCTTATCGACTGATGCAGTTATCCGGTGTTTTTTCAACTCACAAAAAAGGTATTCGATTATGGCTTTTGCAGCTTCGGTAGCAAATCCTAATCCCCAGTATTGTTTGGCGATGGTATAACCCAGTTCAACCTGATGCTCATCGATAAAATGAATGCCGATGTCGCCAATTAATTTGTTAGTGTTTTTATCAACCACTGCCAGCTGAAACCAGGTGTCGGGCACATTAAATTCGGCAGCCAATTTCCCTAAAAATGTTTCCACATCGTCAAGCGATTTCGGAATCCAGCCCTGGTATTTATTTGCTTCTGCATCCGAGCGGTAATCTAAAATAGCTTGTTTGTCCTTGGCCTCAATCGGGCGTAATATCAATCGTTGGGTATTCAATTGCATTATTTTGTTGTTTGCTCCACTATCCAGTCTTTCATGGTTTTTAAAACCTCCGGATCAATGGTTTCTTCAATTTGTGCATATTCGGCTGTGGAGCCTGTTTCGCAGTTTTGGAACAAATGGTTGCGATGGGCAAAACGAACGGTGTCAACATTCATGTTGGCTCCGGAATTAACGGCTGTTATAATTGCTGCAAGGTTCGAAACCGGGACCTGCAAATCTTTTGATCCATTGAGTGCGAGAACCGGACATTTTACTTTTGCCAAAATCGGTTTCGGATCGTAGGTCAGGAAAAAGCGAAACCATGTTGAATTTACATTTGCTATTTCGGCATCAACCGCTTTTTTCATGTCATCATTCATCCCATTGTACATCCCTCGCGAGAGTGTTTCGCGTAGCTGTTCTTTTGCCTTGGTCGTGTCGGGTTCATTTTTTAACACATCAAAAATTTTCTCTTGAGTTAGTTTTTGCTGTTCTATCGAAAAATCGGGCAGTCCTGCAGCTTTCGCAATTAATGCCCCTTGTTCGTATAAAATTTGTTCACCAACAGTTCCCGGTCCGGCCATCATTACGATAAAAGCAATATCTTCCGATTGGGTCGCAGCAATCGGTGCGATCAGTCCTCCTTCGCTGTGCCCGATCAATCCGATTTTCGCCGGATCAATCTCATCTCTGTTTTTCAGAAAATCAACGCCAGCCAGTACATCGCCTGCAAAATCAAGGCTTGTTGATTCGGTTACACTTCCTTCCGAGCCGCCAACACCACGATCGTCGACACGTAACACAGCAATTCCGTTTCGTGTCAGATAATCGGCAATCACGGCAAAAGGTTTGTGCCCGAAAATGGTTTCATCCCGATCCTGCGCTCCCGAACCTGTAATCATTACCACAGCCGGACATGCTGTGGCATCTTTTGGCAAGGTAATGGTTCCGGCCAGTTTTAATCCCGACTTCGGATTGGTGTATTCCACATCTTCTGAAAGATAGGGGAATGGCGGTTCCGGTGTTTGCGGACGCAGCAGCGGAGCCACTTCGCCAACTCGTATCAGATTTACGTGGAAAGTCATTCCGCTCTGCTTCCATTTTCCGGTAACCGAGTCGGGAGTAGAGAAATTTCCCAAATAATTTCCCATAATAACAGGCACCGCTATCGATACACTGTCGCCGGCAACAACAACATCGCCAACGGGTAAATCGGTGGCTCCTTGTTTGGGTACATCCATTTTCGCCTCGTACTTTCCTTCGTTTTGGGTAATTTTAAAAATCATTTCCAATTCTCCGGTTGGGAGTTTAATTTTTCCCGACCAGTTTCCCGAAAAATCATGTTCCTGAGCGGTTGCTGTTCCGTAAATCAGAACGCTAATCGCGAGTAAAAATAAAAGGATAAATGTGTACCGTTTCATCATTATGGCTTATTTGTCGAGTACCCGAATTTCTTTCAATAAAACTTCCAGCGCGGGCGAGGCCATTTCGCCGTGGTTAAACCCGTCGAGTTCCATTAGTTTGCAGTTTTTGTGTCCGGCCACTTTCATCATGCGCCACATGTAGGCATTTTCTTCGTAGCGGCCCAGCATTTCCTGCTCACGATCGCCGGTAATAAATATTGTTGGCGGCGCATCGGGGCGTACATAATATAATGGTGCATATTCGTCAACGATAGCTTGCGTACCCGGAATTCCTCTTTCGTCGCGAACGGTAAAGTGCGTAACCGTGTGCCCGCTAAAAGGAATGAGCATTGCAATGTCGTTGGCATCAATATCGTATTTTGCAAGGTAGTGTTTATCCAGCCCAATCATGCTGGTAAGGTATCCGCCGGCCGAATGTCCGCTAACAACTATTTTGTCTTTACTTCCTCCGTATTTTTCAATGTTTTGGAAAGTCCACGCTACTGCAGCCGCGGCATCTTCAATATAAACCGGACATTTTACTTTTGGCGACAAACGGTAATTAACAGCCACCACCGCAATTCCCTGCTTTTTTAATTTTTCGGGAATGAATTTATTTCCGCCGGTAATTCCTCCGCCGTGGTACCAAACCACAGTGGTAAAATCGGTTTTGTTTTCGGGGTAATAAATATCGAGTTTGCAACGCTCTTGGGCGTATTCCGAAGCATTTTCATCGTTAATGTAAGGAATGTTTTCCTCTAAAATATAAGTAGTTTCCTGGGCCAGAATAGTTTGTGCACCAAGGAAAATAAGAACAAGAGAAAGTAATATGGACTTCTTCATTATTAAGTTTTTTTGATTTCGGACTAAAGTACAAAAGAATCCTGAACAATAACATTGATTTTTACGAATGACTCCTGTGCAGTCTCGCCGGTAGCGGACAAAACACAACTTTATTCTGTATATGTGTAATTTATATTGTACTTTTAAAAAATCGGTATCAATCAAAAAACTTTAGAGGTGAATAAAAATTTGCTGATTTACGTTGTTGAAGACAACAAATTGTACCACAAACTGGTAGTTGATTTTCTGCAGAAACAGGGACTGAAAAGAATTAAATCGTTTTACAACGGAAAGGATTGTTTGAATGCCATAAAAAATGGCGAGCGCCCTGATATTGTTATCGAAGATTATCATTTGGAAGACTCAACCGGAATTGCTGTATTGCAAGCGGTTAAAAAAATAAATAAACGAACTGAATTTATTTTTCTCACTTCGCACGAAGATATGGAAGTGGCTGTAAATTCGATTAAATACGGCGCTTTTGATTACATTATAAAAGACAACGATATTGCCCTGAAAAAGGTGTACAATAAGATTGGTAAAATTTCGAAAATAATAGAGCTCGAAAAGCGCAACCGCTTTGTGCGCAATGCCATGATGGTTTCGTTGGCCATTTTAGTGGGCATTGTAATTTTTGTAGCGCTGCACGAGTTTTTTAACCTCTTTGGCCTGAAAGCTTAATAGCTTAAGTGTGCGCTGCAACCTGCATCAGTAATCCGCACATCCATGCTCCGTAGGTTCCAAGGGCGTAACCCAAAACAGCCAGTAAAACACCAACCGGTGCCAGCGACGGGTGAAACGCTGCCGCCACAACCGGAGCACTTGCCGCACCGCCAATATTTGCTTTACTACCAACTGCCAGAAAGAAATACGGTGCACGGATCAGCTTACCAACAATCAACAGCAAAATAACGTGAATAGCCATCCAGATTCCGCCAACCAAAAACAGTCCAAGGTTATCGAAAATCTTGCCAACATCCATTTTCATACCGATGGTTGCCACCAGGATATAAATAAAAATAGTACCTACTTTTGATGCGCCTGCACCTTCGTAATTCCGAAGTTTTGTAAACGATAAAGCAATGCCAATTGTAGTTGACAGGATGATTAACCAGAAGAATTTTGAGGTTAAACTAAATTTATTCAGCGCCGGCGCATGAACTTCGATGTAGGGTGCAATCCAGTCGGAAACCAAATGTGCAAAGCCGGTAACACCAAGGCCAATTGCTGCAATAACCATAATGTCGGTAGTGCTTGGTATGCGTGCAATTTTCTGGCTGAACTCATGCATGTGGTCTTTCAGTTGAGTAACACTGCTGGCATCGGCTTTAAAATGCTTGTCAATTTGTTTTGCTTTGCCAACGCCAATTAAAAGCGCAGCCATCCACACTTCGGCAACCAGCACATCAACGGTAATCATTATCGAGTATAAATGGTCCGACGGTTTAAAAATCTCGTACATGGCTGCCTGGTTGGCACCACCGCCAATCCAGCTTCCGGCAATTGTTGTCATTCCGCGCCATACTGCATCGGGGCCGGCACCTCCAACAAGGTCAGGATTAATGGCCGACGCTGCCAAAATAGCAAGTGGCCCGCCAATAATAACCCCCACCGTACCGGTAAGGAACATAATCAAGGCTTTGCTTCCCAGCTTAAATACCTCTTTCAGGTTAATGCTGAGTGTGAGCAACACCAAACTTGCCGGCAATAAATAGCGCGATGCCATAAAATAAAGTTGCGAATGTTCGCCATCAACAATGTTAAACGTAGTGAGCAAACTGGGCAGAAAATAACAAAGCAGCAGCATGGGAATTACGCTGTAAAATTTCTTGAAAATCGGTTTCGACGAGTTGCTGGTATAGAAAATTATGGCCAGCAATGCTAATAGAACTCCTAATACTACGGCATCGTTTTTAATAAGTGCTTGTGTTTCCTGCATACAATTGTTTTACCACGGTTTTACCAAAGTGGGCAAATATAAAAATCTTTTAAGGTTTAACAACCTGATATTGGTCTGGTTCACGGCTTTGTGGTTTGTAATGAGGGTTTTAAACGGCAGGAAATAAAAGGGCAAGCGAATAAACGGAACCAACGGTATGCCGGCGTTATTTTTGTCTCTAGTTTTTTGTTAAAGAAAATCGCTTAGATTTCTGAAAATCATTTGTGTTTTTTATAATTTAGAGAAAACTATAGTTGCAGGCTGAAAAAAGCAAAATCATTTTTGGTTTGTAACCTTCAGATAGATTATCAGATGAAATTATTTACCACAAAACAAATAGCTGCGATTGACAAATACACCATCGAAAACGAGCCCATAACCGACATTGATTTGATGGAACGTGCCTCGCTGCAAATGACCAACTGGATAGTACAACAATTTTCTACCGAAGAACGGTTGTTGTTTTTTGCCGGCCCCGGGAACAATGGCGGCGATGCATTGGCGATGGCACGACAGCTGGCCGATTTAGATTACCAGTGCGAAGTTTATTTGCTCGATTTTGGAAAGGCTTTAAAAGGATCGCCGGAAATAAATTACAAAAGGCTGGAAGAGCAGGGAAAAGTGAAATTAAATGGTTTACGCTCGGAAGATGATTTCCCGGAAATTGCCGAAAGCGATGTGCTGATTGACGGTTTATTTGGCTCCGGGTTGTCGCGGCCGCTCGAAGGATTGCCGGCGCAGCTGGTACAAAAAATCAACCAGCTACTAAATGTAGTCGTAGCTGTTGATATACCAAGCGGATTGATGGGAGAGGACAATGCAGGAAATAACACGGAGAATATCATTCGGGCCGATTATACGCTGACCCTGCAATTTCCGAAAATAAGCTTTCTGTTTCCCGAGAACGAACAGTTTGTGGGGCAGTGGGAGGTGTTGCCCATTGGTTTGCATCCCGATGGAATAAACGAAACACCATCTGCGTATTCGTTTGCCGATGCTGAAGATATTGCGGCATGTTTGCCGGTTCGTACAAAATTCGATCATAAAGGCACTTTTGGTCATGCCCTGCTTATTGCGGGTAGTTATGGCAAAATGGGTGCGGCTGTGCTGGCCTCAAAAGCTTGTTTGCGTGCCGGGGCTGGTTTGTTAACGGCGCATGTTCCGCACATGGGGTCTACGATTATTCAAACAGCGGTGCCCGAAGCAATGGCCAGCATCGATCAGCACGATTCGATGTTTACTTCCTTCCCCGATCTGGCGGCCTATGCTGCCATTGGTATTGGGCCGGGGCTGGGACTGAAAAAGAATTCGTGCCGGGCTTTGTGCGATTTGTTCGACCAGGCAAAAGTGCCGATGGTAATCGATGCCGATGCACTGAATATTCTGGCCGAAAATAAAGCGTGGCTGGAGAAGTTACCCGAGGGGGCGGTACTTACGCCACATCCGGGAGAGTTTCGCAGACTGGTGGGCAAAACCACCGATTCGTACCATGCCATTCAGCAACAACTGGCATTTGCCAAAAAATACAATTGTGTGGTGGTGCTAAAAGGTGCACATACTTCGGTGGCTTCTCCTGATGGAACGCTCTGCTGGAACTCAACCGGCAATTCAGGAATGGGAACAGCCGGAAGCGGCGATGCACTAACCGGAGTAATACTGGGACTGCTGGCACAGGGAATGACAGCTTTTGATGCCGCAGTGGCAGGGGTTTACCTGCACGGACTGGCCGGTGATTTGGCGGCCAAAAAACGATCGGAATTTTCGTTACTGGCCGGCGACATCATCGAAATGCTGGGGAAAGCGTTTCTGAAAATTCAGAAAGAATCATAACAATGAATAACATTTCAACTTACTAAACCAATGAAGATAACAGGTGTCGTTTTCGATTTTAACGGAACATTATTTTGGGATACACATTTGCAGAATGAATCGTGGGACCGGTTTCTGGAGAAATACGGGTTTAGCCTTAGCGAAGAGGAGAAGAAAAAATACATTCACGGAATTAATGCCAAAGATACTTTTGAATACCTCTTTAAACGCGAGCTCGACGATGACGAAGTATACCGCCTAACTGAAGAAAAAGAGGTAATTTACCGCAGCATGTGCCTGGAGCACGGCATGCAGCTGGCGCCCGGTGCCGAGCAGTTGATTCGTTTTCTAATGAGCTCGGGAGTGGCGCTGGGCATTGCAACGGCATCGGCAAAAAACAATGTCGACTTTTTTATTCAGCATTTTAATTTGCTAAACTATTTTACACCCGGGCACATTATTTACAACGACGGAACGATGCGCGGAAAACCGCACCCCGACCTGTTTAACAAAGCCATTAGTGCCCTTGGTACAAAACCGGAAGAAACATTGATTTTTGAAGATTCGCACGCCGGCATCGAGGCAGCACTGCGATCGGGGGCGGCAGAGGTGATTATTGTAAATTCGGCCAATGCCGATTACAATGGTTTGCCTTGCCCGCAAATTACCGATTTTGGGGAAGTGGACCGATCGCTATTTTCCTGAAAAGTTGCAAACACGTTTTTTTTGAAAAATTATATCGCCCGAATTTTCTTATTTCGTTTTGTTGGGTTATTGTTGATTAGTAAATATTTAATACTAAAAATAACGGCATCAAACAGAACATTAGCTTAAAACATTTTTTGTGTTTTGCTTTTGCTTTAAACGCTTGTTCAAATCCGAAGTCAATCTGTAAACAAAAAATAATTGGTCGGTTATTCCCCGGGCACAAACAAGATTTAATTAACTAAAAACAAAACGTGATTTTATGGAAGGAAAGAGGAAAAAATCGGTGCAGCAACTGATGCGCTCGTTACACCGCGACATTGGCTACTTAATGATTGGCATGACATTGATTTATGCCATTAGCGGAATTGTGTTGGTGTACCGCGACACGGAGTTCTTAAAAAGCGAAAAAACAGTAACCAGGCAGCTGGAACCCAACCTGGCACCTGAACAAATTGGAATGATGTTGCATCTGCGCTTTTTTAAAGTGGAAAAAACGGAGGGCGACTTGGTGTATTTTGGCAACGGAACGTATAACAAAGCCACCGGCGAAACCATATACCAATCGGTGAGTTTGCCCGAATTTCTGAACAAAATAAACGGATTACACAAAGCATCGAGCCAAAGCAAAACACATTGGTTTACCACTGTGTTCGGGCTGCTGATGTTGTTTCTGGCACTTTCGTCGCTATGGATGTTTAAAGCGCGATCGAAACATTTTAAACGCGGAATGGTATTTTCGGTATTGGGATTAGCCCTTGCCGTGGTGATGCTGATTCTATAGAAGGGGATTTGTTTTTTAATTACGGTTCAGCTGCCCCTCGTTTGCTACGAGGGGTATTTTTTTGCCTTTGCGATGCCGTTTTTCAGAAATGAATTAGGTTTTGTTGGGTACCGGACCTTATTACCCGGGTAACGGTTCCTGGTACGCAGGTACCGACTCTTTGTACCTCGGTACCGACCTTTCGTACGCGGGTACGAAGTCTTCGTACCTCGGTACCAAAGCTTCGTACCAGGGTACAGGTCTTTCGTACCAAGGTACGAGCTCTTATTACCTACGTACGAAAGCCTGGTACCTAAGTACCAAGGCTTGGTACCAGGGTACAAAGCCCTTGTACCTCTAAAAACGGTACAAAATAAAGCATTGCCATGCCACGCCACAGCTTTATGTTAATAGTTTTTATCACCTTACTGCCCCAAACCTAAAAATTATAATTAGCTTTAGTGCACCAAAGATTTAAGCCGTGAATACGCACCCTGAAATAACAGTAAAAAAAGTACTAAGCATAATAAGTGTTGTTATCCTCCATTTTGGGCGGAAAACAACACTTGTAGAAATGATATAAGGAAAATAACATTACCTGGTGATGTTATGTACTAGTTGGCAAACATATTAAAAACCAAGATAACCAGACCATGAATTTTAGAAAATTAATTTTGTTAGTTACAATATTTATCGGACTCTTTTCTTGCAAAGCACAAAAGAGCGACTATGATAATTCAGTGCTTTGGGAAATCAAAAAACCTGGAAGTAATAATCTTTCATATATACTCGGAACCATACATGTTTTAGATACAACACAGATAATTTTTCCGAGCGAAAAAATTAAAGGACTTATTGACAAATGCGAAAATTTGTGTCTCGAAGTAATTCCGGGACAATCCTCAGAAATGCTAAAAATTAATGAGTACTTGTATTTAAGGGATGAGAATCAAAAAATCTCTAAAAGGCTTGAAACTAAATATTATAATAAACTAATAGAAATTGCAGACTCCTCAATATATGCATTAAAAAGATATAAGCCCTATTTAGATTCCATGAGACCTTCAATTATTCGTGCTTTCCTTGAATCTGAGAAGCAATTAATAAATACAAAAAACTTTAAAGCTCTTAATTATAAACCAGAATCAGATTTTCTAAATCACGCAAAAATGAAAGGGTTTGGACTAAATTCATTAGAAACAACTGACCAACAGATTGAATGGACTATTCGACCTGACCTTTCTTTCGAAGAATCTTTGGAGAGACTAAAACAATCAATTGACAACTATAATGAAAAAAGTTCGATGATTGATATCTTCAAAAAATATTCTGACCAAAATCTTGCCATGTTCCCGCCCGAAGATTATACTGATTCAATTATGATTCACAGAAATCAAGGAATGGTAGCAAAAATAGATAGCATAGTAGATAACAAAAGCTTATTTGTAGCAATTGGAGCAGGACATTTACCATATGAAAATGGTGTTTTAAACCTGTTGGCTCAAAAAGGATATATTATAAAACCGTATAAAATTGACATAAAAAACAAATAACGTTTGCTAACAATTTGTAATATGGCAGGCGGGGGCTTTAGCGGTCTGACAAGTCAGACCTTGCGCCCATTTGTAAGCTTCCCCTTTTTAGGACTATCTAAAAATAGATTATTTTCTTTTTCATAACCAAATTCTGAAAGCTTTTTCAATGTGATTTTTGGTTCTGTCAAGGGCGACTGAGTTAGCGAAGTCGTTTATATACCCTTGACAGGTTCGTAAATCACATTTTCTTTGCTGTTCAGCTTTTGGTTCTTCATTTTATTGGCATAACCAATGGGAGTCATTCCTCCCAATGAATCATGCGGTCTTCTATTGTTGTAATCAAATATCCATCTTTCTGTTTCATTTCTGGCTTCATCCAACGATTGAAACAGGTAGGCATCCAATACTGCCCTGCGGTAGGTTCCGTTAAATCGCTCTACAAAAGCATTCTGTGTTGGCTTGCCTGGCTGGGTATATAAAAGTTCAATTCCTTGAAATTTGCTCCATTCTTTTAACAGCTCAGCAATAAACTCGGGGCCGTTATCCATCCTTATTTGTGATGGTTTGCCCCTGCGTTTTATCAAGTGATTCAGGACATAAACTACTTTATTGCTTCGGATGGAATGGTCAAGTTCAACATGGAGCGCTTCTCGGTTAAAGTCATCCATAATATTGAAACTTTTTATCTTCCGTCCATTCTCCAGAGCATCGTGCATAAAATCAATCGACCAACAATTATTGATATTTTCGGGGATTACCAAAGGAACTTTTACCCTGGCAGGGAGCCTTTTCTTTACTTTCCTGCGCATATTCAGTTTCATCATGCAATAAACCCGATACACCCGCTTGTGGTTCCACTCATTGCCTTCCAGGCGTAATCGGCCATATGCCTTCCAAAAACCTTCTGTAGGGTGGTCTTTCGCTTTTATGGTAAGTGCATCAATTACCTCAGCATCGTCTTTTATCGACTCGTAGTAATAAACGGAACGACTCATATTTAACACACGGCACGCCCTGCGGATGCCAACTGTTGGATTGATGCAAACTTCCTTTGCAATCTCTCTTTTTTCACAAGGCTTTAAAGCTTTTTTTCGATAATCTCTTTGGCAAGTTTTAAATCAAGAGCTTGTTCGGCATACATCATTTTTAATTTGCGGTTCTCCTCTTCGAGTTCCTTGAGCCTTTTCAACTCTGTGGCTTCCATGCCGCCATATCGTTGCCGCCATTTGTAAAATGTAGCTCGGCTAACACTATGGTCACGAACAATTTCTTCTACGCTTTTGCCGTTTTCGTACTCCTTCAAAATCGAGGAGATTTGTTGTGGTGTAAATCTTTTCTTCTTCATCTTCTAACAGTTCAAAATTAACGTTTATTTGTCTACTTTTAAACTGTCCTTTTTTTGGGGAAGCTTACACATTTTCCTGCGGGTCTGACAGGATTTCTCTTCGAAATCCCGCCCGACCACATACAAGTGACCGTTATAACTTATTTTTAAAAAGACAAAAAGCGACTTGGACCAATGACAAAAAACTTTTTTATAATATTATTTGCACTTCTAATTTTAAGCTTTAAAAATGGCATAACCAATGACACTGTAGTAAGTGTTGACGGATTAACCCTTTACATGCAACATGATGTGTTTGGAGAAGGTGGAAGAAGATTAAGTTTGGAGTTTTCCGAAACAAAACAATTTAAGACAAGTTATTCTTTGGTCTTTCAATACAAAATCACCAATGACACAATCACGATTAGGTTACTTGACAAAGTAGATACAGAAAAAAATAAAAAAATAAAGGTGACTTATGGAATGCCAGGTTCATCATTAAAAACACCAAGAGGAAGATTAGCATTACCTGACAATTTACTTTCTGGAAAAGACTATTACTTCATTATTGAGACTGCAAATTTTAAAGTCGAATCAAAATTGACTATTGATAACGATAAGATTGTGTTAGATATCCCTGAAAATAAATATTTCTCTTGTAAAAAAAATATCGTTTACCCAATCCCCAAAAACTTAGTATTTGGAAGCGTTATCTTTTATGGAGACAAGGACAATGAATGTGTAGCTAAATTTTTTAAAGAATTTGAGGCTATTGGAATGACTAACGTACAAGTTCCCAATTATCCTTATAATCATTTATCGGTAAATGACAATGGTAAGCCTGAAAACCAGTATTCACCGAATGGTCAAAACAATATTAGATTTCTTTACAAAATGGATACAAGTTTTAGAAAAGCGGCAAGACTGACAAAAAAATGGTATCGCAAAAAATTAAATATTGACTATCATATATATAGCAGCAATGGAGACCAAGCATTATTGGATAAATTCAACGGAATTGTGACAACTTATGCAGACAAAAAATAAAAAACAACTTATAACACGGTACGCGCTCCGAAATCTGCAACGACAACTTGCAAGTGACCGTTAGTCATAACAAGGTATGATAAAGGGACATCCTTTACAAAGTTAAAGGGACATAGTTTACACTTTTTGAAGTCGTAAATTGATCAAAAAAAAGATCATTATGCCTTGGAAAGAAACAACAACTATGGAACAAAAAATTGAATTTATCTGTGAATGGAACTCTCAAAAATATTCCATTTCAGAATTATGCCGGGTTTTTGAAATTTCAAGGCCGACAGCGTACAAACTGATTAACAAGTATGAAAAATTTGGGTTAGAAGGTCTATTGGACGATTCTAAAGCGCCAATACACCATCCCAACCAAACAGACCCTAAAGTGGTGGATAAAGTTTTAAAATTGAAAGAAAGACACAAGACCTGGGGGGCAAAAAAACTAAGGGTTTTGTTGTTTAACGACTTTACAGAAAATCAAATTCCATCGGTGGTTACAGTACACAATATCCTGAAAAAAAACGGTCTGGTGCAACCTCAAAAAAGGTTAAGGAGGATAAAGCCTACCTACCCTATTTTTGATCCACAACAGTGTAATGAGGTATGGAGTGCCGACTATAAAGGAAAGTTTAAAATGGGCAATAAAATATACTGTCACCCTTTGACCATTGCAGACTCAAGAAGCCGTTTTTTGTTCTCTGCCAAAGCTCATTTACATGAAGACTTGAAATCCGTAAAGAAAGAGTTTACTAGGGTTTTCAGGATGTTTGGACTTCCAAAACAGGTACATACTGACAACGGCTCTCCATTTGCTGCTGCAACCTCAATACAGCGTTTCTCGAGGTTGTCATATTGGTTTATTGAACTGGGGATTTTACCCGTATTCTCGGATCCATCGCATCCCGAACAGAACGGAAGACATGAACGAATGCACCGCGATCTAAAGGCATCTTGCGCTATGCCATCAGCATTTGATTTAAAGACACAACAACGCACATTAAATGCTTTTGTGAAGGAGTATAATAACGTTAGGCCACATGAAGCTTTAGACATGATGACACCGGCAGAGGTGCATATACGATCAAACAAACCATTCCCCGAGAGAATTAAAGAATGGACCTATTCTCCTGGCATGAAAGTGATGTATGTAACCAAAAGTGGTGCAATAAGATGGAAGTCGTATTACTGGGTGTATTTATCCCGTGCTTTAACTGGAAAATACGTCGCTGCTATAGAAATCGGAAACGATGTTTGGAAGGTATTTTTCAGAAATGTACTTTTAGGATACTTTAATCAAAATGATTTAACTTATAAAGAATCAACAACAAGGTTAAGTCCGAGAATAGTGTAAAGGATGTGACTTTAACTTTGTAAACTATGTGCCTTAACGAACACAACACCAACAACCAAAAAATGAAAAAGACAGTAATAAAATATTTGATTTTAGTATCGTTTATGATTTCCGGCTGTTCAGCCGATTTAAAAACAAAAGAAATTGCAAAAACAACTTTAAAAGACAATTCAATCGTATTAATTGAAAATGCTTTCGATCTTCGCTATGTGGAGAATCACTCGGTTGCTTTTGGTTTTCTGGGGTCCATAAAAAAAAGTATCCGACTTCCTTTAATTTTCCTTTTAACTATTTCTGCTACGCTACTGGCTTTTGTAATAATTTGGAAAATCAAGAACAAAAAATTTCGCTTATTACTGCCGTTCTTTATTTTGCTTGGCGGTGCTTATGGAAATATTATAGACCGTATGTTTAATGGATTTGTAACCGACTTTTTTCATGTTCATTATTTTTATGAATATAATTTTCCGGTGTTTAATGTAGCTGATGTTCTGGTAAACATTGGAGTTCTTTTAATTATAATTCAATGGAAAGATTTTACCCTAATTTTCGACAAGTTATTGAGTAAAAAACCGAAACTATTAACGGATTAAATAGCAGGTGTTACTTAATGGCAAAAACCAACAAGCAAAAATGAAAACCCAATGGCACTTCACCCATATTAAGGCGCAGTCAGTAGAAAAAATTATTCATTATGAGCAAAATTGAAAACGATTCAGGAATTAATCTTAAAACTGTTTATTGCCCGGTATGCAATGCAAAACAGCCTCAAATAAGAATCCCAAAGAGATTAAAGGAACTATTATGGGGAGGGGGCACCTGCAAAAATTGTGGATGCCGGATGGATAAATACGGTAACAAAAGAAATTAGAGAATCAAAAACATCACGATGAATAAATTAAAACTAACCGTAATATTTATACTCGTATTTTCGTTACAGTGTTTTAGTCAGCAAACCGGTAACGAAGAATTTAGCCGAACCGCTATACGCAGTGGAATTGGAATAGGAAGTGCACTGGCTGTGGTTGTTTCATGGGAGCGAAACAAATCAGTGCTGCTGGCATTTTTACACGGCATTTTCAGCTGGTTGTATGTATTGTATTTTGTGCTCACCCGAAAACCTGAAGAGCGCAAAAAATAATAGCTTTGTAAAAAGGTCGGATTACTAAACCGATGAAATGATATGACTGATTTTTGGGAATCTTGTTTTAGTGAAATGCAAACCACTTGGGGGTTTGAACCCTGTGATTCGGCCATCATATCAAATACTTTTTTTCTGAAGCACAAAGCAAAAGAACTTTTAATCCCGGGAATTGGATATGGACGAAATGCAAAGATTTTTTGTGATAACGGATTTAAGGTAACCGGTATTGAAATATCGGAAACAGCGATACGCCTTGCAAAACAAAAAAATGGTCTCGACCTGAAAATTTATAAAGGATCGGTTACCGAAATGCCATTTGATACGAAATTGTACGATGGAATATTTTGTTATGCCTTGCTTCATTTGTTGAATGCAAGGGAGAGGCAGAAGTTTTTAAAAGATTGTTATGCGCAATTAAAACCAGGTGGATATATGATTTTTACCGTTGTTTCGAAAAAAGCATCAATGTATGGTAGTGGGAAACAACTGAGTAGAGATCGGTTTAAAATGATGAATGGCTTAAGTGTATTTTTTTATGACCCGGAGTCGATAAGTAAGGAGTTTGGGAAATACGGATTGATGGAATTCTCGGAGATTGATGAGCCAATTAAACACATGAAAAACGAACCGCCGCTAAAATGTTTGATTATTAAATGTAAAAAAGATACATGATGAAGGAATTACCAAACGATAATACGCTTGCTAATCAGGCAGCAGAACTTTTTTGGCAAGATTATAACTGTGCTCAATCGGTATTGGCCGTTTACACCGATTTTTATCAAATAGATAAAGAAACGGCTTATGGTTTGTCGTGTGGCCTCGGAGCCGGAATGGGCCGCCTGCAGGGAACTTGTGGCGCGGTATCGGCAGCATATATGGTTTTTGGTTTGGCAAACGCCGATGCCAAAGACAATCCCGCGAAAGTGGCTAAAACCTATGCTATGGTTCAGCAGTTTCATAAACGCTATACCGAGGACAAGGGAACAACGGTTTGTAAAGCGTTAATCGATTGCGATTTAAATACCGAAGAAGGACAAAAACATTTTAAAGCCAACGAGCTGAAAAAGAATATTTGCGAAGGCTGCATCCGTCATTCGGTGAAGCTGATCAATTCAGTTATTCGCGAGAATAGTCACAACTGATTTCAACGCAAGTTAAATACCATTAACAAAGCAAAAGCTGCTCATTAATTTCAACCAACAAAGTATAATAAACCTTATTTTCGCTACTGAATAGATTTCCAAAAAATAATTCTGTTAAACATTTAACCATGAAATTTGCATTGCCTTTTATCGTATTTGTTTTGTTTGTTTTTTCGGCTCAGGCACAAAACAACGAAACAATATATTTATGGCCGGGAGATGTTCCGGGAGAAACCGGAGCCAAACACGAGCCGGTTCAAACAGCCGATACTTCAGGAAATATTATCCGCTTAACAGATGTTACCAATCCGGCAATGATTGTTTTTGAGCCCGAAGAATCGGTAAAAAACGGGGCAGCGGTTATTGTTTGTCCGGGTGGTGGTTACCGCATACTTGCCATGGATTTGGAAGGAACTGAAGTTGCAGAGTGGTTAAGCAAACTGGGGTATACAGCTTTTGTGTTGCAATACCGGGTGCCCGGCAAACAACAGGAAGCTCTTTACGATATGGAACGAGCAATGCGTATTGTTCGCAGCCAGGCAGCATCGCGTGGAATTGATCCGTCGAAAATTGGTGTTTTGGGTTTTTCGGCCGGAGGAAGTGTGGCTGCACGTGTGAGTACGCGTTACAATGTTGACGATTATCCGCAGGTAGATGAAACAGATACAATCTCGTGTCGTCCCGATTTTGCAGTGCTGATTTATGGCGCCTATTTTTCGAAAGGCCCCGGAAAAACATTAACACCCGAATTATTGGTGGATAATAATCCTCCGCCAATGTTTTTGTTTGGCACTGCCGACGACAATGCAGGGCACAGCAGTTTGGTATTGGCCGATGCTTTGCGCGGAAGTAAAGTTCCGGTAGAATTGCATTTTATGCCCCAGGGCGGACATGGTTATGGTTTGCGTAAAGGAAATCCGGCGGCCGAAATCTGGCCGGTTTTTGCCGAAGACTGGATGAAACGATTTGTGCTGGAGGATTAGCAATAATTATTTATTCGGATTTTTGCCGGCCTTTCAGAAAGGTGAGGATACCTCCGGCAGATGCGAGAACAAAACAGTACTCGGCAATAATACCGACAAAGAAATAAAACGATTCTTCGGTTCCGGTTTGTGCGGATTGTACATTGTGCATTACAATTCCAAAAACAGCTAACGGAAACGAAATAATTGCAACGGAAAGTAATGCTTTTAATCGTTTCCTAAGTTTACCGGCTAAATTTACTTCCAAATCCGGTCTAAAAAAGGAGTGCTGCTTTCTAACGTTTAGTCCCATGTAAATCCAAAATACCAATGAGAGTATTATTCCCCATGGGAAAGCAAAAAAGAGCATCACAATAATGCCTACTCCGGTTAATAGTCCATTTAATAGCTTTTTACCAGAATCGCTTTGTTCTCGTTTAATTGTTGGTTTTAACGACACCGCTATAAAGGTTAAAACAGCAGCAGTAAGGTCGCAAAAAATACTTGCGAACATCAAAAGGGAAATGTAGAGGATATTTTTGTGATCAAGAAAAGCAAAAGCGCTATCGGTATCTATTAATCCGAAGGTTAGCAACAAAACTCCAATTAAAATATAACCACCTCCCTGAACGTCTTTATTCTTGCGTATTGATTTTAAAATCAGAACATAGCCGAATAATAACACCAGGCGAATTACAATTGCCACTGACACTGCTATTAATGCTGAAGTATTGTGCGTATCGGGTAGCGTTTTGGTGTAAGCTCCGGGCACTATGGCCAGCAACAAAATAATGGAAAGCAATAATAGGCCGGCAGCAATAAGTAACAGTCTGCTATGTTTTTGCATTGTTTTCATGATTCCTCGCTTGTTTATTCAGTTAATGTTGCCGCAAATCTGCATGCATTCATCATTTTTTACATAAATATTTTGAAAAAGGTTACGCGTTTTCACCGTACTCCTACGTTTCAGTTTATTGCGCATCGAATATTCTATACTGCTTGCTAAATCAAGGTCGAAAGTTTTCATAACATTTCGCAATAAGCTGTGTTATGCTTGTAATAGTAACCCGAAAAATAGAAATATATGGAACAGGTTTTCACAGCCGACTTTTGGTCGACAGTAATTCAAAAAACACAAGAGTGGATAATCGGTGAACTACCGGCAATAGTAATAACCGTACTGGTTGTGCTAATATCATTGCGCCTTTTATTGTTTTCGTTAAACAAGCTAAAACGTACATTGATTAAGCGAGCCGGCAAAAACGAAAAAGGCAATCAACAGGAAACCGAAAAACGACTGGATACTCTGTTTGGAATAATAAAAGGAGCTGTAAAAATTGTGCTTTTGTTTATACTAATAATGATAGTACTAAAAAATGTTGGTGTTGACATTGCGCCGATACTGGCCAGCGCCGGAATATTGGGATTAGCCATTGGTTTTGGTGCGCAGGAATTGGTGCGCGACTACATTACCGGTTTTTTTATGCTGCTTGAAAACCAGGTACGCGTTGGCGATGTAGCAGTTATTAACGGACAGGGAGGCCTGGTAGAACGAATTGAATTACGAACCATCACCCTCCGCGACTTTGCGCAAACCGTTCACATTTTTCGTAACGGTAAAATCGATACCCTCTCGAACATGACCAAAGAATGGTCGGCCATGGTTTTTGATATTGGCGTGGCTTATAAAGAAGATGTTAACCAGGTAATTGATATTATGAAACAGGTGGGCGACGAGCTGGGTAACGACCCCGATTTTAAAAGCCGGATTCTGGAACCGATGGAAGTTTTTGGTCTCGATTCGTTTGGCGATAGTGCTATTGTAATTAAAGGACGTATAAAAACAAAACCGATTGAGCAATGGAACGTGGGCCGCGAGTACCGCAAACGCCTGAAATATGCTTTTGATAAGCACAATATTGAAATTCCTTTCCCACATACTACCGTTTATTGGGGCGACGAGATCAACCCACTAAAACTGGATATCGCAAAAAATGTGAATTAACAATTGAAATTCAGAAATGAGTTGTCAGGAGGATTTTATGTAGAGACTTAACCGGCTGGTTTTATTAACTTATTTGGACGGAAAAAAGCTGCAATAAAAGTTATTACAGCGGCTGCTACATCCAGGAATACACCTGTAAACATTAATGCAGAAACGTAAGGTATTTCTTCGTTGTTAAGGTAAGCTACAGCACCGTCGGTGTACATCAATGCAAAAAAGATAAGAAGCCCGCCGATTACGTAATATCCTCCTGTTCTTCTGTCGCCGTGTTGCCTGATTCTTTTTATAATCTGAAAGTAGCCTACCAGTAAAGCCAGACGGAACAGTACTGCCAGCGACATACCAATTATGGCGCCTGTGTTGTGCATGCCGGGTAACGATTTTGTATAAATGGCAGGCGAAATACCGATCATTAACAGGATGGAAAGCAATAATATACCGGCAGCAATTAATAATAACCTTTCATGTTTTTGTAGTGTTTTCATGACTTTTGGTTTATAACGTTACAGTGCCACCAGCCAGCAGTTGGTGGCATTGTTATTTACCATGGTTATCTGAATAAGGTTACAAAGAGGGGGCAATTGCGAAAGTAGTTGTTTGCTAAATTAGCGAAACGCGTATTTTTTTATTCTTCAATTTTGTGTTGCTTACTGCCTGAATGACTTTTTCAACTTTATCCGATTGGACCGCTACAAAAGCGCAGTCGTGTTTTAATTCTATCACGCCCAATTCATCTTTGTTGAGTTTTCCTTGTTTAAAGAATAACCCGGCAATGTCGCCTTTCGAAATCTTATCTTTACGTCCGCCCGAAATAAAAAGTGTATCCCATCCTGATTTTTCAGGGAGAGGAGCATCTGTCAGTTTTTCTATTTTGGTAGGTTGTATAAAATCAGGATAATCTTCGCCTTCCGATTTCAGAATATAGGCAGTTCCTTCGCTGTGCATTCGTGCAGTTCGCCCGTTACGGTGGGTAAATTCCTGAAAGCGTAAAGGAAGATGGTAGTGCAAAATAAATTTTAACTCGGGAATATCTAAACCACGTGCAGCCAAATCGGTTGCAACAATTAGGCGGTGGGTGCCATTTCTGAATTTGATGAGTACCCGCTCGCGGTCGGTTTGTTCCATTCCTCCGTAAAAAGTACCGTGGATAATCCCTTTTTCAGTAAGATAGTTGCTAACCCGGTCAATCGATTCTTTAAAATTGCAGAAAATAATGCCGGGTTGGTTTCCCAAATGGCACAAGGCTTTTCCCAGTGTTTCCAGCTTGTCTTTATCGGGCGAAATGATGGTTTTTATCTCCAGTTCCGGAATCTCATCTTTCAGGTAATTAACACTAAGCGGGTTTTTAAAATCCAGAAATTCCGGTATGCGAACACGATGCGTTGCCGATGTAAGAACCTTTTTCTCCACTTCGGGAAGAAAAGAAATGATGTCTTGCATGTCTTTTTCAAAACCAATCTCCAGCGATTTGTCAAACTCATCGAGCACCAGTGTTTTTATTTTGTGCGTGTAAAACGTTTCGCGTCGCATGTGGTCGGCAATTCGTCCCGGCGTACCAATTAAAATGGCCGGTGGGCGGTTTAAATCAATGCGGTCTTTACTAAAATTCCGCCCTCCGTAAAAAGCATTGCATTTGTAACCGGTACCCATGTCGCGGGTAACCTGCTCAATTTGTATTGCCAGTTCGCGCGAAGGAACCAAAATCAGTACTTGCACAAATTCGCAATCCGGATCGAGTTCGGCTACAATAGGCAACATAAAGGCCAGGGTTTTTCCTGTTCCGGTTGGCGAAAGTAATATGGTGTTCTCAGCTTTGTGAATGGCAAGTTTTGCCTCTTGCTGCATGGGATTCAGCTTCTCAATATTTAGTTTGCTGAGAATATTTTTCTGGTTCTTCTTTTTTCCTGACATGCCGCAAAGGTAAACTTAATTACCTGAGTTTGATTGAATAGAAATTTAAGGGCTTGTAATTTAACAGTGAGCGCTAAAAATGCGCAGTAGAAAATCTGTGAAAATTCAAAGAATCGGCGTCATCAGCGTTCCAACATTCCAGTCCATTTTCCCTGTATTGTATCGTGCTGCAGGGCTTTTTCAAGCATCTCCAAAAAATCTTTTCGTGGAATAGGTTGAGCGCCCAAACTTGCCAGGTGATCTGTTGGCTGCTGCGCATCTATAAATGCAAAGTTGTTTTTTAATACAAACTGCACCAGGTGGTAAAAGGCAAATTTGCTGGCATCCGTTTTAGTAAAAAACATCGACTCGCCAAAAAAGCAATTTCCCAGCGAAAGACCGTACAATCCGCCAACCAACTCTCCTTCATAATAAGTTTCAAAGGAGTGGGCATAACCCAGTTTGTGCAGTTGCACATAACCGTCGATTATGTCGTTGGTAATCCAGGTTTCATCTTCGTGACTGCGTTTGGTTTTACTACATGCTGTAATTACCTCGCTAAAAGCCGTGTCGATGCGCAATTCAAAAATCCCCTTGTTAATAACCTGTCGCAAACTTTTCTTCAACTTAAAATCGTTGGGAAGCAACACCATGCGCGGATTAGGCGACCACCATAATATGGGTTCGCCCTCGCTAAACCACGGGAAAATACCTTGATAATAGGCCGACAGCAAGAATTCGGGCGATAATTCGCCTCCTTGCGCCAGCAGGCCATAGTCGTCGGCATGGTTCGGATCGGGAAATTGTATCATGTTTGCAAAGATAAGAAGACACACATTTTTGAGAAATTAAAACACAAAGACGCAAAGGCACTAAGTAAAAATAATTTTGCTGAATAGATAAAATATTGGTTCTGGATAGAACTGATGTTGTTGTTAAATCCTTCTTTTCTTCGAGTTAAAAAAAGCGTTTTAAAAAAACTTTGAGGCTTAGTGTCTTCGTGTTTAATTCAATAGCATTCAAAATAATTTTAATACTTTTGGGTTTTACAAAAAACAATTAGAACAATGAGATACTTAGCTTTATTAATTGCTGTTATGATAGTTGTCCCGACTTTTGGACAGCGCAAAAAGAAAGAAGACGAAGGAATTGCTCCAGCCTATGTTGAGGGTATTGTATACGCTCTGCCACGCACGGGAATTAAGGTACACGTTGAAGCCATTCGTGAAAAATTTGAACCAGGACCGTACGCTGCTTATGCCGAGCAGCTGTTAGGAATAAAAGATGCCAGGAGCATGGCATCGGAAAAATGGTCGGTATCTGCTGTAAAAATTGAAACTTTTTCGGAGCCTGATCCGCAGCAAATATACAAAGCAATGGGCGATATCGCCTCAACAATTAGTTTAGCACCCAACGGATGTCTTGCCGGAATAAATGCAACGGCAACGGCAACGGTTCCTTTGCAGGTGCAATCCAACAAAACATTTCAACGACCTGATATTGATGATGGCTTTTCGTTCGATTTCTTTTCGGATACACCTTTTGTTATTCCAGGCGACTCAACCAATAACTTCAGGCCAACACGCGTAAGTATTGAGCAAAAAGCAGCTGAAGCGGCACAGCGTGTGCTCGATTGCCGCATGAACCAATACGATTTGGCAGCACTTCGTATCGACGGCGAATATCCTGACGGGAAAGCCTACGAAGTGAGTTTGGAAGAGCTAAAACGTACCGAACAGAATTACATTAAATTATTTGTTGGCAGAACCACGTATAAAACCGAATCATATAGTTTTGATTATGTACCGGCTGCCAATGAAAAGAATGCAGTTATTTTCCGTATTTCGGATGTAAACGGTATTGTACCGGCCAGCGATCTTTCAGGAAAACCGGTTACAGCAGAGTTTGAACAAATTAATGGGCTGCTGTCAAAATACCAGGCCGAAGCAGTATCGGAAAATCCCGATGCCGGTTATGATGGAGTATACTACCGGATGCCGGGAATGGCCAACATTAAAATTATATTCGAACTGAACAGCCTGGCATCGGCACGTGCAACCATAGCACAGTTTGGAACGATTGCTCCTGTGCCGGAAGATTTATTGGGTGGTGATTATTCGATTGAATTCCACCCGGAGACCGGAGCCATTAGATCTGTTCAATTGAAATAGAATTATTAAAAAATATACATTGAGAAGCCCGGTTATTTAGCCGGGCTTTTTTAATGCATCTCAATCGTCTCAATACTTTGCAAAACGTTTTAATTGCTGTGGATATTCATGACTGTATTACTTTGAGTCTTTTATGGAGATGCTTAAAGAAGCTCATCGTGTTTTAGGAGGCGAAGTTTACAACTTACGGAAAAGCGATCAATCTGTCTGTTAGCATATGGATTGACGGCTTTTGGGATGGAATTTTAGCAACAAAAAATACCCGACTTAAACAAGCCGGGTACTTTCAATATTTTCTCAAATAGCTTATTTCTTATTTAATTCCGTGCATCATCTTTTTCAGTACTGGAGAAAGGGCAATTGCAACAAGAGCAATAACTGCCGATTGAATAGCGATCAACCAGAAAACCTGAATTTCAGTGCCAAGTACTTTTTCCAATTGAATTGAGATGGCTTTCATTTGCGAGGCAACAAAGTTACCGGCAGCTGTTGATCCAAACCAGATTCCCATCATGGTAGAAACCAGTTTTGGTGGCGATAATTTGGTTACCATCGACAAACCAATTGGCGACAAACAAAGTTCACCAAATGTATGGAACAGGTATACAACGATCAGCCATAACGGGCTAACCAAACGTATTGCATCGCCGCTTGTCGATCTGGTGTAGGCAAAGGCCATAATTACAAAACCAAATGATAATAAAATCAAACCCCACGCAAATTTCATTGGCGTATTCGGATTCAATTTGTATTTATCGAGTTTTATCCATAGTACACTAAATAACGGTGCACAGGCTACAATCCAGAATGCGTTAATACTTTGGAACCACGAAGCAGGAATTTCCCAGTTACCGATCATTCGTTGTGTATTATCGCGGGCAAAAATGTTAAAGGTTGTTCCGGCTTGCTCAAAACCACTCCAGAATAAAATGTTGAAGAGGGCTAAAACAAGAATAACGCCAACACGCGACCATTCCGTTTTTCCGTTAGTGCCTTTAAAGATTGTTGTAGCAAGTATGATTACTCCACCAACGGCAATTACGTAAATTATTATTGTTCCAACAATTGCAGGAATAACTTTCCAAAGAAGAATTACAGCAAAAATAAGTGCAATAATGCCAATGGTATAAAAGAATATGCTTAACCAGTCTTTTACAATTAAGCGTACTCTTTCTGTTTTTACTTTAGGAGGCATTCCAACATGTCCGAGCGTATGGCTGCGAACAAAGAACCACAAAGTTCCTAAGAACATTCCAACACCGGCTGCCAGGAATCCATATTGCCATGCAACTTGTTCACCCAGTTTTCCGGCCACCAATGGAGAGAAGAAAGCTCCGAGGTTAATACCCATGTAGAAAATTGTAAAACCACCGTCTTTGCGTGGGTCGTTATTATCGTATAATTCGCCCACCATGGTAGAAATATTGGGTTTAAAGAAACCGTTACCCAGTATTAAAATTCCTAATCCGGAGTAAAAAATGGTTTGCCTTAATTCGATACTGGCATCAGACCCGTATAGCCACGCACTTCCGGCCAACAGAAACTGACCAATTGCCATGGTTAAACCTCCAATGTAAATTGATTTTCGCTGACCCAGCACTTTGTCGGCCAACATTCCGCCAAGAATAGGAGTTACATACACCAGCCCGGTGAAAATACCGTAAATGGTAAAGGCATCAAGTTCTGCCATTTCAAATCCGCCGGAAGCAAAAGTTGCCGTAAGGAAAAGAACCAACAAAGCTCGCATTCCATAGTAACTAAAGCGTTCCCACATTTCACTGGCAAACAGTGTCGAAAGCCCTATTGGGTGACCAAAAAAGGCTTTATCTGCATTTTTACTCATAATATCTTTATCTTTTATTTTCTAAAGCTCGCTAAAATATCAATTATCTTCAAAGAAATCCTTGAAACATATCAGCTTTTCTATTCTTCTGGCTAATTTTATAAAATTTTAAAAAGTTTTAGACTGAAATTGCACAAAATGTTTTTTCGATTGTTGCTTAATTTGTTCTTTGAAAAAACAAAGGGTAATTTATTAGTAGAATAAAAGTATGAAATTATGAGTGAAGCAATAAAAAATCTCGAGCCACAAAATGTTTGGGAGATCTTTTCTGAAATGACCCAAATTCCACGTCCTTCAAATCACGAAGAGCAGATTCAGAATTGGGCGGTAAGTTTTGGCGAAAAACTGGGCTTGGAAACCGTTAAGGATGAAGCCGGAAATGTGATCATTAAAAAGCCGGCAACTCCCGGTATGGAAAACCACAAAACAGTTGTTCTGCAAGGTCACCTCGATATGGTTCCACAAAAAAACAGCGATAAAGTTCACGATTTTCAGGCCGATCCGATTGAAGCCTTTGTTGATGGCGATTGGGTAACGGCTAACGGAACAACACTGGGTGCTGATAATGGAATTGGCTCGTCGGCGGCAATGGCGGTATTGGCGTCGAAAACACTAAAACACGGCCCCATTGAAGTATTGCTCACCGCTACCGAAGAAACTGGTATGGACGGTGCAAATGGCTTAAAAGCCGGAATGCTCGATGCCGATATCCTGATCAACACTGATTCGGAAGATGAGGGAGAATTGTATGTTGGCTGTGCCGGTGGCGAAGATGTAAATATTTCATTCAATTACACCGAGGAAGAAGTTCCGGTTGGTTTTGTTGCCTTGCAATTGAGTGTTACCGGAATGAAGGGCGGCCACTCTGGCATGGATATTATTCTGGGACGCGGAAATTCGATAAAAACTTTTTTCCGCATTCTAAATGCAGCTGAAGAACTTGGCGTTCGCCTGGCAAGTATTGATGGCGGAAGTTTGCGAAATGCTATCCCGCGCGAAGCTTTTGGCGTTGTTGTGGTTGAAGAGGCGAAAGTAGCCGACTTTATAGCATTGGTTGATGAGATTGCTGATGAAGTAAAAGCAGAACTTACTGCAACCGAACCCGATATTGATATTGCCGTTGAACAGACTGATTTACCAGGTGCTCTAATTGATTCTGACACGCAGAAGAACGTGACAAAGGCGGTTGTAGCCTGCCTGAACGGAGTTATCCGTATGAGCGATAGCATGAAAGGACTGGTAGAAACTTCTACTAACCTGGCAATTCTGAAATCAGATGCTGCAAGTAAAACCATAAAGGGTGGCTGTTTAATGCGCAGTTCGGTTGATTCGGCAAAAAATGAATTGGGAACACGCCTTAAAGCTGTGTTTGAATTGGCTGGTGGCGAGGTAACTTTGTCGGGTGCTTACCCGGGATGGAAGCCAAATATGGAATCGCCAATTTTGAAAACCATGCAAAACGTGTATAACGACAAATGGGGGAAAGTACCAAAAATTATGGCCATTCATGCCGGTTTGGAATGTGGTATTTTGGCACAAAATTACCCGCATTGGGATATGATTTCGTTTGGACCAACCATTCGTTTTCCACACTCGCCGGATGAAAAAGTAAATATTGAAACGGTTAAAAAATTCTGGGAATTTCTGGTGGCAACACTTGAAGCTATTCCTGAAAAATAAAACAGCATAAAACGATAATAAACGAATGTCATCACACTGTTGTGGTGACATTTTTTTATTCCATAATCAAACTTCCCTGATCGTCAAATTGCCAAAAAGGTGCCCATGCAATTTCCCAGGCGTGTCCGTCGGGATCGGCAAAGTAAGCATCATAACCACCCCAGAAAGTTTCGCGCGGCTGAACAAGCGAACGACCACCGTTTGCGATTACTGAATTGTATAGTTCATCAACACCTTCTTTTGTGTCGAGATTAATGGCTAAGGTTACACCAGAAAAACCACTTCGCTCTGCATGCAGTTCGGCGTCTTCAGCCAGCTTGTCGATGGGATAGAGACCAAGAATAATTCCTTCGTGATTGAAAAATACTATTTTATCATCGCTGTCTTTTGTTGGCTCCCAGCCAAGTGCTTTTTTGTAAAAAGATCTGGAAATACTGAGGTCTTTTACTCCGAGCGTTATAATGTTTAAGCGTGGTTTCATTTTTAAATTAATATTTAGGCATCATTTCAATTAATTCGCCATCGGTTGTTATCATGTGCCCCATAATATTTGCAGTAAGACATGAATGAACAGGAATAATTTCCACCAGGTCGCCGATGTTTATAAGCTTGAAATTAGCAGGTGTAACTTTTATAACGCCATGCTCCTGCGAAAGTCGTGTAAGGTAATTTTTTGTGTCGAGCAAAACTTTTTCATCGCCTTGTTTTATAATAACACGTCCGTATAATTCTTTTCCATCGGTGTTTTGCAAACTGTCTTTCGAGAGATGAACAGCACCTCCGTAAATCACAATTTCATTTCTCGATACATGTTTCGATACCACCGGGCACACCATTTTTACCGCAATATCGCTTATTTCACAAACGCCAAGGTTGTATTGCATCAGGTCGTAAAAAACAAAATTGCCGGGGCGAATTTCATCTATTCCGTCAAAATTACCGCAAATGCTTGCCGACGGCGTGTCGCCCATGCTCAACTCCATTCCCGGATAATTTTTATGATACCTGTTTTTTAACTTTTTCAGTTTTAGTAAGGCATCAAAATGGCTGCTGAATATTTCGTTGGTCGACAATGCAGTGTATGTATGACCGGTGTGGGTGAGAAAACCTTTAAAACTAAGCTTGCTGTTTTTTCTCAATATATCGAGAATTGAGTCGATACGACCTGTTCTTCCGGCCGGTATTCCGGTTCGGTTATATCCGGTGTCAATTTTCAGATAAACGCCAATTTTGTTGGTGGCCGTGTTGGCCAAAACTTCTGCTGCTTCTTTGTTTTCAACCAGTACATTTAGTTTTATTGAATCGGCCAAACGATTGATACGGCTTATTTCCAGAATATTCAGCGGAAAGGCAAGCGTTATATCATTCCAACCGTTCGATGCAAAATATTCCGCCATTAAAACCGACGAAACGGTAATTTGATCTATTCCAAAGCGTTTAAACCACTCGCCAACTTTAGCTGCCTGGTGGGTTTTGAAATGTGGCCTCAGCCGAAGGTTATACTTCTTGGCTTTTTTAACCATCCTTTCTATGTTTTGCAGGCAAACTTCTTTGTCAATAATAAGTGTCGGTCGTGTAATTTCTGTCATAAAAAATTAATGTAACGTTCTTAACTTTTGAGTTAGAGCATTGCGGGTGGCCATTAATTTGTTTGAAATGCCAACTTTGTACAAGTGTGGGCTGATAAAACGTTTATGTTCGTCGGGCAATAAAGCAGCACGGCTTATAAGGTATTTATGTATTTCTACCGGATTTTTGTGTTGAAGCAGAATGTTGCCCTGTTCCACTACCTTTTCATGCATAAGTTCGAATTTTAATTTCGAGACTTCGGTATTTTTTTCGGGATAAATCCTGTGATAAATGGTGCCAATTTTTTTTGGGTTTTCATCCTGAAGAAAAATTCCATCGCGGTAAAACTTCCCTTCTTCATCAAAATAGCGTACCAGTTGTTTTTTTCCGGGCAATGTAATTTTCTCAATATTTTCCGAGAATTTCATTTTTGGTTCACCGTCAATTTCGGTGAGTTTGTAAACGCCATCCAGCGCAGCGTCGCTTTTTCCGGTAATCATTTCGGTGCCGATTCCAAATCCGTCGATCATTGCATTCTGGTCGAGCAGCAGCGTTTTTATCACATATTCGTTGAGTTGATTCGATGCCAGGATCTGAACATCTTTTAATCCGGCATCATCCAGCAATTTTCGGGCTTTTTTACTTAGGTAAGCCAGGTCGCCGCTATCCAAACGAATGGCTTTTAGTTTTTCTCCTCTTGCAGCCATTTCATGACCAATGGTAATGGCATTGGGCACACCCGATTTTAACGTATCATACGTGTCGACAAGTAAAACGGTATTGTCGGGATTGGTTTCGGCAAAAGCTCTGAAAGCTTCCAGCTCCGAATCGAAACTTTGCACCCAGCTGTGCGCCATAGTACCGCTTACCGGAATATCGTATATTTTTCCGGCCAAGGTATTTGATGTGGATGAAGCCCCCCCGATACAGGCTGCCCGACTTGCGTGAATGGCCCCAAAATCCTGGGCGCGGCGAAGCCCAAAATCGGCGAACAGTTTTTGTCCCGAAATATGTTTGATGCGGAAAGCTTTTGTGGCAATCAACGATTCAAAATTCAAAATATTCAGCAAAATACTTTCAAGTAATTGGCATTCAATAATATTTCCTTCCACCGACAACAGCGGCTCGTTCGGAAAGACAATCTCGCCTTCTTTAACGCTGTATATGTCTCCAGAGAATTTGAAGTCGCGCAGGTATTTTAAAAACTCATCTTTAAAACCATTGGCTTTAAGAAATTCCAGATCCGATTCGGAATACGTGAATTCCTGCAGGGCATCAATAAAATCCTGCAAACCTGCAAAAACGGTAAAACCACCTTTGTATGGATTGGTTCTGAAGTAATAATCGAAAGAAGTTTGCTGGTCTTTTTTATGGCAAAAGAAGTACCCTTGAGCCATAGTTAACTCATACAAATCGGTATATAGTCCTAGTGTTTCCTTAAATATTGATCCCATTTTGCCCCCCACTGAGAAGCTTAAAGATAATTAAGAAATATAAGATTTTAAATGATCTTCAAATTATTTAACTCAATGTTTATGTTTAGAATAAGAACGGGAAAGTGTAAATCAGTCTTCTAATAGTATTTGATAGGGAGGAGTGGTTGCTGAAATTTTCCTGAAATTAAGAGTTGGAATAAAACAAAAAACGCTGTTCATATAGTTGAACAGCGTTTTCAATCACAAATATCTTTGTTTATTCATGTTCGAGCATAATTGTTTGTTCCCTGTTCGGACCAACAGATGCCAGCGAAATAGGAATACCCATTTCGTCTTCAATAAAATTAATGTAGTTGTTCAGTTCTTCAGGGAATTCGTTCTGATCCTTTATTTTGGTAAGATCGGTTTTCCAACCTGGTAGCTCAACATAAACCGGTTTTACAGTGTCATCCAGTTCGAACGGGAAGTGCTCAACCACTTCGCCATCAATTTCGTAACCTACACAAACTTTAATGGTATCAAAATCATCCAGCACATCGGCTTTCATCATAATCAGTTCGGTAACGCCGTTAAGCATACAAGTGTATTTTAAAGCTACAAGGTCGAGCCAGCCACAACGTCGTGGGCGACCTGTTGTTGACCCGAATTCGTTACCAGCAGTGCGCAGTTTTTCGCCTGTTTCATCGAACAGTTCTGTTGGGAAAGGTCCCATTCCAACGCGGGTGCAGTAGGCTTTAAAAATACCGAATACTTTACCAATGGCACTTGGTGCAAGTCCTAAACCGGTACAAGCTCCGGCACAAATTGTATTCGAGCTGGTTACAAACGGGTACGAACCAAAATCGATATCAAGCAATGTTCCCTGTGCTCCCTCTGCCAATACTGATTTGCCAGCTTTTAAAGCATCGTTAATCATGTGCTCGCTGTCAACCAGGTTGAATGATTTCAGTACTTCAACACCTTCAAACCACTCTTTCTCGCACTCGTTAAGCATCTCTTCGTAGTCGTACTTAAAGAACTCGCTTAACATTACTTTGTGGTTGTCAATTCGTGCGGTATATTTTTCTTCAAACCCGTGAACTAAATCTCCTACACGAAGACCATCGCGGCCGATTTTATCTTTATAAGTTGGCCCGATTCCTTTTAAGGTAGAACCAATTTTTGTGTCGCCTTTTTTCTGTTCCGAAGCTGCATCCAGAATTTTGTGTGTTGGCAAAATCATGTGTGCTTTTTTCGAAATAAAAAGGTTTTTCGAGATATCGACACCAATTTTACTCAGCGATTCAATTTCTTTTTTAAAAACCATTGGGTCGATTACAACTCCGTTACCAATTACATTGATTTTATTTTCTCGGAAAATGCCCGACGGTATGGTATGCAAAACGTGTTTAATATTGTTGAATTCAAGGGTGTGGCCGGCGTTTGGCCCTCCCTGAAAACGAGCTATAACATCGTATTCCGGAGTAAATACGTCAACAATTTTACCTTTTCCCTCGTCGCCCCATTGCAGGCCCAACAATACATCTACCTTCATTTTGAGTTTTGATTTTTATTTTACATGCAAAACCGCGAAAACTTAACCAATTACGATTAACCTTTCACGGCCTTCAAATTAGCAGTTAAAAGTACTAAATATTTTAAGCACAGCAATAAAAATATCTGCACACTGCATTTATTTTATAATCTATTAAGAATTTACGGCTTTATTCTTTTTTTGTGCTTTCGCCGTAAATGTAAAGTGTGTGGTGCGACAACTTGAAGTCGTTTTTATTACAGGCGTCTTCAATAATCTCGCGAATTCGCGGATCGTAAAATTCAACCACTGTTCCGTTTGTTGTGTCGATAAGGTGATCGTGCTGGAGTGTTGCAAATGCCTTTTCGAACTGTGCAATATTTTTGCCAAACTGGTGCTTTACAACCAATTTGCAATCAAGCAGCAAATCAATGGTATTGTATAATGTAGCACGGCTTACCCGGTAGTTATTGTTCTTCATCGAGATGTATAACGACTCAATATCGAAATGCCCCTCGCGACAATAAATCTCGTCGAGTATTGCAAATCTTTCGGGTGTTTTCCGGTGACCGTTCTTTTCAAGGTACTCGGTAAACATGTTGCGCACAGTTTCTCTGGTCTTCTGGTTATTCATAATTAAACCAATTTTAAATAGGCCAAAAATAGAAAAAAAATTTATTCTTTTAGAATGAATATAAATTAATCATCAAGGTTTTCTACACGATTTACACTATCGATGCCTTTAATCGTTTTTAGCTTGCTGATTAAGTTGTCTAAATCGTTGGTATTGTGAATGTATAAAAACAGGTCGCCCATAAAAATTCCATCGTGTGTGTCGAATTTTACTGAACGCATGTTAATATTATGACCCTTAGAGATTAGCGTGGTTACTTCGTTTACAATTCCCATGCGGTCGAATCCTTGTAAATGCAATCGGGTAAGATACGATTGGCGTTTGAACTTGGTCCATTCGGCCTGAATAATTTTTTCGCCCTGGTTGGCAATAAATTTTTCCAGTTCGCGGCATTTTACTTTGTGAATAATAACGTGGTCGTCGGTTGAGAGGTAACCCACTACAGGTTCGCCAGGAATTGGATTGCAGCATTTTGCCAGCGAGAACTTAATATTATCCTGATTTTCTTTTAAAAGAAATGGTTTTTTCTTGTCGATCTTTTGTTTTGCAGGAGTTTCTTCTTCCTCTTCTTCTTTTTCTTCTTTGTTCTTGTTGCCCGATCCAAATGTAATGTTCCAGTATTTTACCAGTTTGCTTTCCGATTTTTTGCCGATAATCTCTTTCACATCATCCAGTTCAAGAAATCCCATTCCAACTTCGGAGTACAATTGTTCTTTATTGTTCAGGTTAAAATGTGCCGTTAGTTTTTTCAGGTTGTTTGAAGTTAACGGCGCATTTATGTCTTTAAAAAGCTGTTCAATAATTTCCTTGCCTTTGTCGGTATGTTTACTTTTTTCCTGCCTGAAAACATTTTTAATTTTTCCCCTTGCTTTTGGCGATGCTGAAAACTTTAACCACTCTAGTTTTGGAGTCTGGTTTTCTGATGTCAGAATTTCAATCTGATCTCCGTTTTCGAGTACGTGGCTGATGGGAACCAGCTTGGTGTTTATTTTGGCTCCAATACATTTATTGCCCAGCTCGGTGTGTATTTCGTAGGCAAAATCGATAACTGTTGATCCTAATGGCAACGAAAACATGTCGCCCTTTGGAGTAAATACATTTATCTCGGAAGAAAACAGGTTGAGTTTAAAATCGTCGAGAAATTCGAAGGCGTCGGAGTCGGAACTTTGCAATAGTTCTCGAATTCGTTCAATCCACGGATCGAGTTCGTTCTCAAAGTTTCGAATGTCTTTGTAGCGGTAGTGGGCAGCAAAACCATGCTCGGCCACATCGTCCATTCTGTCGGTACGTATCTGAATTTCTACCCAATGTCCTTGCGGCCCCATTACGGTAACGTGTAACGATTCGTAGCCGTTTGCTTTTGGCATGGTAATCCAGTCGCGAATCCGGTCGGGTTTTGGTTTGTAAATATCAGTTACTATCGAGAGCACATCAAAACACTGTCGTTTTTCCGATATTCCTTTTTTCGAATTGATAATAATACGAATGGCCAGAATATCGTAAACCTCGTTAAAAGCCACCGCCTTTTTCTGCATTTTTTGCCAAATGGAGTAGCTTGTTTTTAGCCGATGTTCCACCTTGCAGTCAATCCCTTCTTCTTGCAGCTTTTCAATAACCGGACGGGTAAATTCATTTACCAGGTAATTCCGTTTATCTTCCTGGTTATGGAGCAGTAATTGAATTTGTTCGTATTCTTCCGGGTGTTTGTGCTTAAAACTCAGGTCTTCCAAATCGCTTTTTATGGCATGCAACCCAAGTCGATGAGCCAATGGCACATAAAGGAAAAGTGTTTCGCCGGCAATTTTAATTTTTTTGTGCGCCGGCATCGAATCCAGCGTTCGCATGTTGTGCAAACGATCGGCTATTTTTATCAGAATAACCCTTACATCGTCCGAAAGGGTCATCAACATTTTTTTCAGGGTAAGTGCATGTTTGGCGTCAAAGTCGCCGGAAAGCTTGGTCAGTCCGTCAACAATTCGCGATACACGTGTTCCAAACATGTTTTCAATGTCCGACAAGCGATATTCGGTATCCTCAACAACATCGTGCAAAAGTGCTGCAACAATCGATGTGGCTCCCAAACCCAAATCAACAGCAACAATTCGTGCAACTGCAATGGGATGAATAATAAATGGTTCGCCCGATTTGCGTTTTATGCCATGGTGTGCCGCGTTCGAGAATCGAAATGCTTTCTCGATGCGTGCCAGCCGCCCTTCATCAAACTTATCTTTAATGACCTTGAGAAAATCCTGGTAGCGGTCTTCAATATGCCTTATTTCTGCTTTTGTAAAATGTTGCACGTTGCCTTTGTCTGATCCTTATTCTAAACCTGTCTGTAATAAGTTTTGAATATATAAATTCTTTCCTATCCCTGCTCTCTGACCTGCTAAAATATCTCTTTTTTTGTCTCCTATCAACACTGAGTTAACAGGATCGATATTAAATTCCTGAATGGCTTGCAAAATCATTCCCGGTTCGGGTTTTCTGCAGTTGCATTTTCCTGTTATTTCAGGATGATGAGGACAATGATAAACTTTTGTTATTTCTATCCCTTGTTTCTGAAACTGCCGGATCATCCAATTGTTTAAATCGGAAAAGTCGTCTTCGGTATAATATTTTCGTGCAATACCAGACTGGTTAGTGACTACGAGTAACATAAAACCCTTTTGCTGATAACCTTTTAGAAGTTCGAAAATACCCGGGGTAAATTCAAAATCTTCAACTCGGAACACATAATTTTTTTCAACGTTAATCGTTCCGTCGCGGTCGAGAAACAGGGCCTTATTTTTATTGTTAGTTACCATTTTCGAATAAAGTTTGCTCAACTTTTTCGCAGATGATGTGCCCAACCAGCAGGTGCATTTCCTGAATACGAGGTACATTTCTCGATGGTACTTTGAAAATAAGGTCGCTTAACTCGTTTAAATCACCACCGGTTTCTCCGGTTAAGGCAATGGTTGTTAGTCCTTTTTCTCGAGCTGCAATAAAAGCATTTACAATGTTTTCCGAGGTTCCCGAAGTGGATAAGCCAATAAGAACATCGCCTTTCTGGCCAAACCCTTCAATGTAGCGGCTGTAAACTTTTGTAAAGTCGTAGTCGTTTGAAACTGCCGTAACAAAAGAGGAGTTTACATGGCAAGCTTCAGCCGGAATGGGTTTGCGTTCAAATTTAAACCTTCCCGAAAGTTCGGCTGCCAGATGTTGTGCTTCTGCCGAACTGCCTCCGTTTCCGCAAAAAAGAGTTTTGTTGCCATTTTTGTAGGCTTTTACAATCGCTTCGGCAATGTTGTCGATAATCTCAACGAGCTGCATATTTTCCCCAAGCTGATCGCAAAGTGCCGAAAGCTGCTTAATTTGCTGTAGCGTGTTACTCATTAAAAGTTGCTTTTAATTTATTCAGAACAAATTTATCAATTGGGAAAGTAATTTCGTCTTCTTTTAGGTCTTTTATTTTTACCCAACGGAAGCTTTGTGTTTCTCCGGCATCAATTTTAAAATCAAATGCTTTTTCTGATATCTTAAATTTTAAGGGCTGTTTCAGGTCGGCGAGGTAATAAATGCTGATCAATTGAGCATCGTCGAAGAACAGTGCTTTCTGGTAAAAGTCGGTAGTGTAAAAATGGCGGATGTTCTCAATTTCCTGTCCGTTACATTCTTCTTGAAACTCGCGTTTTAATCCGTCAATCAAGCCTTCACCAAACTCGAGACCACCACCCGGGAATTTGGTCATTTTTGTGTCTAAAACAAATTCGTCAGAAAGTAAAGCCTCATTGTTTTGGTTTATAATGAGTCCGTAAACACGGATAATAAACTGTTTCATTTTAACTGATTTGAGATTTAAGCCACTCAATAATTCTGTCGGATTCAGTAGGTTCAAACCATTTTACCGTTTCATCGCGCCGAAACCAGGTAATTTGCTTACGGGCGTAACGTCGCGAGTTTCGTTTGATCAGCTCAACAGCTTTTTCGCGCGAAATATCACCATCAAAATAAGCGAATAATTCCTGGTAGCCGACGGTATTTAACGAGTTCATATGTTTTTTGTGATAAACGCCTCGTGCTTCATTTTCCAGTCCGGCTTCCATCATTTTATCAACCCTTAAATTTATTCGGTTGTGCAATACCTGTCGGTCGCAATTCAGGGCGATTTTTACAATTTTAAAAGGCCTCTGTTTTGCCGTGTTCGATCGAAAAGAAGAGTACGGTTTTCCGGTTTGGATACTAATTTCAAGTGCATGAATTATCCGGTTCGGATTTTTTAGGTCCACCTTTTTGTAATAATCCGGATCGAGCTTTTTTAGCTGCAAACGCAAACTTTCCAGTCCTTCTTCTTTCAGCTGCTTTTTTAACGACGCCCGAATCTCCTGATCGGCATCGGGCATAATGTCAATTCCTTTACAAATAGCATTGATATACAACATTGAGCCGCCCACCAGCAACAGAACATCTTTTTGTTTAAAAAGCTTGTCGAGCAGTTCCAATGCCTCTGTTTCGTAGCGACTGGCATTGTAGTTTTCTTCAATCGAATGACTTTGTATAAAATGATGAGGAACAGCAGCCAGCTCTTCTTTTGATGGAACTGCGGTGCCGATATTCAGTTCTTTAAAAATTTGCCGCGAGTCGGCCGAGACAATCTCAGTATTAAAATGCCGGGCAACTTTAATGCTCACCTCGGTTTTTCCAATTCCGGTGGGGCCGGTAATTACAACAAGTGTTTTTGGCATGAATGCATGATTTTTGGCAAATTAATGACAAAAAAAAGACTGTTCAAAATAATGAACAGTCTTGGAATTTTTTTAAACATGGATTAAACAGTCGTCTTTCGTGATCAGAAATCGTCCATCTCGCCAAAGATTTCAGTGTAATCGTCAAGCTCTCCAAAATCCATATAAACTTCTTCTTCCTGGTTCAACCCAGTTTCAAGTTCAACTTTTTCTTCTCCTAAAACCTGAACGGGGGCATCGCCTTGTTTTAAAGCGACTAATGGTTCATTAAGATTTTTTTCCATAATTATTCCAGTTAGTTCTATAAAAAAAGACCTGTCGTTCAAAAAATCGAATGTATAAATAAGTTGCTGTCCTACGTTTTGCAGCAAGTCGCGCAATTTTGTCTTTTGCATAATGTAAAAGGCTGCGCCATTTATACCTAAGTCTAACATCGAAATCTCAACCAGCTTTCTCCAACGTTTATTCGAAACGAAGAATGATGCCAGTTGATGTGATTCAAAACCAACACTTTTCTGTATAATGCTATGAAAATCGAAAAATGAATGTTTCTCATCCAGAGCAACTTCCAATCGGAAATTTTGGGCTTCTTGTGAAACGATTTGAAATTTATATATCATTACTTTCACGTTGAATGAAGTCCAAATTTTACAGGAATTTTTACAAAATCCAAGAATTTAAAATCAGAAAAAAGTGAAAATATCTATGAAAGTGGCTATTTTTTGACTATCGGTTATTTCTTGACAAAATGTCAAAAGGTTGGTTTTTAACCTTTTTAGAGGGAATATTTGGTAAAAATTTTAAGAAATAAGGAATTAATGCTCTCGAAATTAAAAAATGTTAAAAAAGTTTAAGTGAGGAAAAATCGAACATTCGTGTTTGTTGTTCATCTTATCGAATTATGTTAGCAATGGCATTGTTATGTGCCACGATTACAGCATTTTAAGGTGTTTTATGTGCGGCAATACTTCCTGTTTTTTCATTCGGGCCGAGTTGCCCGCAGCATTTGCCTTTTTCCCGGAGGACCGGGAAGTCGTTCTGAAATATAGCCGGATCGTTCCATTCTTCGTCGAATTTCGCCTTTTGCGCTGTAGGTAACCAGGTTGGCATTTTGATTACTTATACTAAACAATTTTCTGAAAATTTCTTCGTCCCACATTTCCGGTTGTTTGTCGGGGCCAAATGCATCAAAATAAATTACATCAACGGCAGGGATATCATTAAAATCAAATTGGGTTAAATCTGTTTTCAATTTTAGTATATCAAAACAGGGCGAAATCTTCGACTTTAAATTCCATTCTTTTTTGTGCAGCGCCGAATAAATTTTTTCAGCTTGTTCCGAAATCAAACTGCCATAATTAAGCTGCTGTATTTCTTCTGGTTTAACCGGGAATTTTTCTAAAGTAATATAAGTTGTTTTTCGGTGTGTTTTTTCTGCTTCAATGGCTGTTAACAGTGCATTTAGTCCCGTTCCGAAACCAATCTCAAGAACGATGGGGTTGGGCGACTGATTGTGCCTGAAACCATTGTTAAGATACACAAATTCCGATTCGGTTATGGCTCCGTTAACCGAGTGGTATTGTTCATCCATTTCGGCAATAAAAAGGGTTTTTGAACCATCTCCGGTTTCAATAATCTTGCGTTGCATATGTATTTTTGTGTTGCTTTTTCGTATGTTCTTAAACCAAAAATGTTCGAATATCAGTTATTTAGAACCTGAGTTTTAACTTAAAAAACTAATTTTAGCGCTCAAAATTAGAAAAAACTATGCTGCTTCGCTTATTTAACGAAAATCCAAATCCACGAGAAGTTCGAAAAATTGTTGAGATTTTACGAAATGGGGGAGTAATTGTTTATCCTACTGACACAGTTTATGGTTTGGGCTGCGATATTACGAATCAGAAAGCAGTTGAAAAGGTTGCACGTTATAAGGGAATTCAAATAGAAAAAAGTAATTTTTCTTTTATATGCAGCGATTTTAGTCATCTGTCGGATTATACGAAGCCCATCTCAAATTCGATTTTTAAACTAATTCGTAAAAATTTACCCGGGCCATTTACTTTTATTTTAAATGCAAACAATAATGTTCCCCGTTATTTTAAAGGAAAGAAAAAAACGGTTGGAATCCGCATTCCGGATAATAATATCATTCGCGAGATTGTGAGTGAACTGGGCAATCCAATTATGTCGACGTCGGTGCACGACGAAGATGAAATTCTGGAGTATACAACCGACCCTGAACTTATTCATGAAAAATACGGGGAAATAGCAGATGTTGTAATTGATGGTGGCTACGGAGAACTGGTACCCTCAACAATTATTGATTGCACATCGGATGAACCTACCATTGTACGGCAGGGTAAAGGGGAACTAGAATTTTAATCTTTTATTCTTTCCAGAAAGACGGTGAGAAAAGTACCAAAACAGTAAATAATTCCAAACGGCCAAGTAGCATTAAGAACGACAAAAACCATTTACCTATTGGTTTGATGTGGTAAAAATTTTCTGCCGGTCCAACACTTCCTAAACCCGGCCCGATATTTCCTAAACAAGTGGCAACTGCTCCCATCGACGATTCCATATTTGGCTCTATCAATGTGAAAATTACCGTACTGAATGCAAAAATTACAAAGTAGATCATAAAAAATGCCAGCACGTTGGTAACGATTTTCGGATCGACAGAATGTTTGTTAAACCGAACAGGGATAACAGCGTTAGGGTGTACCAAACGTTTTAGCTCGTAATAGCCGTTTTTAAGCAGTACAACAATTCGCATGATCTTTATTCCTCCACCGGTTGATCCGGCAGAACCACCAAAAAAGAAAAGCAAAAAGATGAGCATGGTTAATACCGGCGGCCATGTTAGGTAGTCGGCGGTTGCATATCCGGTGGTGGTAATTATTGTAAGTACCTGGAACAACGAATCGCGAAATGCTTTTTCAACGCCAAATTCGGTTGAAATTAACAAGCCAATGAAAATAAGCGCTGTAAATCCAAGTGTAAAGAAGCTGTAATATTTAAATTCTTCATCTTTGAATGCAATCGAAAACTTCCCTTTGATTGCAAAATACGATAGCGTGAAGTTTGTTCCGGCAAGGAACATAAAAACAATAATGACATAATGAATAAATGGCGATGGCCAGTGAGCAATACTTGCCTGTTTGGTTGAAAAACCTCCGGTAGCCATTGTAGTAAATGAGTGGCAAATGGAATCAAAAAAAGTCATGCCGCCAACCCATAATAACAATGTTTCGGCAACGGTAAACGCCAGGTAAATTACCCAAAGTGTTTTGGCAGTTTGTTTAATTCGCGGACTAATTTTATCGGGTGTTGGCCCCGGAACTTCGGCCATAAACAACTGCATACCGCCAATACCAAATACCGGTAAAATAGCCAGCGACAAAACAATAATGCCCATACCGCCAAGCCATTGGGTAATACTTCGCCAGAATAAAATACCGTGTGGTAGTGCTTCAATATCGTTTAAAATTGATGAGCCGGTTGTTGTAAAACCCGAGATTGTTTCGAAAAATGCGTCGGTAAAACTGGGTATTGAGCCACTTATAATGTAGGGTAAGCTACCAAAAAAAGAGAACACAATCCAAACCATTGAAACAATGATAAAACCTTCGCGTTTACCAATGTCTTTTTTTGCTTTTGATGTGGCGGCAACGATAAGTCCGCCAATGGCCAGGTTTATTCCGCCTGAAATTGCAAAAGCAGTTCTGTCGGATTCACCATAAATCAGAGCAACTAAAAGAGCAATGCCCATTGCAATGCCCTCAACAAATAATAAAAAACCAAGTACTCTGAATATGATTTTTAGATTCATGTTCCGGTAGTTTTCTCTTATTTAAAGAATTTCTCCAGCTTTTTAATTCCTGAAGGAAGGGTGAATACCACAACTTTATCACCTTCCTGAATTTGAGTGTAACCGTGTGCAATGTAACCCATGTTTCCACGAATTACACCTCCGATTTTTGCTTCTTCAGGGAAGTCAAGGTCTTTAATGGATTTTTGTGTGATTTTCGCTCCCGGCTTGGCAATAAACTCAAAAACCTCGGCGTCAGAGGCAGTTAAACATTTTACTTTCGAAATTTCAGCATTAAGTGTAAAACGATAAATGTAGCCTGCGGCAATCAGTTTTTTATTAAAAATGCTCCCGATATCCATATTGTCAGCCAGGTTCATATAGGCCAGGTTTTCTACCTCGGCAACTGTTCGGCGTACACCAAATGTTTTTGCCAGATGGCATCCTAAAATATTTGTTTCTGAATTTCCGGTGGTTGCCACAAAAGCATCCATCTTTTCAATTCCTTCTTCGCGCAACAAATTCAGGTTTCGTCCGTCGCCGTTAATTACCAGAACATTTTCGTATTTGTCGGCAATTTTCTCGCATCTTTTGCGGTCGCCTTCAATAACTTTTATGCGGTAGTTTTCGCCCAGTTTTTCAATGGCTTTTTGGGCAATTCGGCTACCTCCCAAAAACATAATGTTCTTAACCTCAAAAAGTTTCTTGCCGGTTAATTCGTATACGTTATTTTGTTCGGCCGGAGTGGTAACAAAAAATACAATGTCACCATTTTTTATAAAATCAGTGCCATTTGGAATAATGGTTTCATTGTCGCGGTTGATTGCTACTACTAACAAATGCTGATTTTCCTGCGATAATTCTTCGAAGGTTTTATTCAGAATCGGTGCATTTTCGCGCACTTTAATTCCCATCATAATCAGTTTTCCGTTCGAAAACTCGATTAATTGGCGTGTGGCAGTTTGTTTTACCGACGCAACAATTTCTTTTGCAGCTAAACTTTCGGGGTAAATCAATTCGTTTATTCCCAGGTTGTTAAGTTTTGCGCGGTATCTTTCCTGCAGGTATTCCGAGTTGTTTATTCGTGCAATTGTGCGGCTAACACCCAGGTACGATGCCATTGAACAGGCCAAAACATTTCGTTCCTCAAATGGTGTAACAGCAATAAATAAATCGGATTTTGCCAGTTCAGTACTTTTCAAATCCTGAAAAGAGTGGGCTGAGCCCGCTATTGTCATTAAGTCCACCTCACTGCTAATCTTCGCCAGTTTTTCCGGAGAATCATCCAGTAAAGTAATATCATGATTTTCGTTGGTTAACATTCTTGCCAAATGTGTTCCAACTTCGCCGGCACCCGCAATAACAACTTTCATTTCGTTATATTGTTAGTTCTAAAAAGTATTTGATGGAACTTGCCTTAAGGTGTATTTTATATGTAAAATTTATACCTGCTCGTTTCATCTGTCTGTTTATTTAATGAGGCAAAATAATGCATTCTGTTTTTAAACTCCACGGAAAACGCTTTTTAATTTTCTGCTTCCAACATTAAATTAACATTCTAAATTACAAAATGCGCACAGTAATTTATACGAATTATCCAAATTCTTTTTAACGGAAAATCGTGGGTAAGTGTTAGGGGTTTACCAAGCGGTAATAAATGCTCCTTGCGCCGAAAGTATATGTTGATTTTTCTTTGTGGCCGACTTTTGCCAATCGGGGTAATATTTGATGTAGTAACAATCAGCAGAAATGGGGATTTCTTTTTTCCACGATTGATTTTCGATAATAATGTCCGGCTTTATTTCTTTTTCGGCTTTGGTATTCTGCGACTTGAGCAAAACTTTCTTTCCTTCAAAAATTACAAGGCCGTTATCAAGCAAAATATAGTCGTCGCTATAAGTTTCGTTATTAGTAATGCAAACCGTGCTTTTTAAACGTTTACTGCGCTTAATATCCTGCACCGAGCTGTAATTAAAGTCATCAATCGACAATGTATCTTCCGAAACAACGTACATTCTGTTTGAAGAGATAAAACAAACTACATTTTCCGGAGTGTTTAGTACAATTATTTCGTGCTGATTGATTTGCCTGTATTCCGAAAAGATTATCACAGCAGTTAATAACACTCCAAAAAGCAACGAGGATTTAATAAAAATTACCCGCCGGGAACGAAGAAACAGGAAAAAGGAAAATAAAATGCTTAAAACAAAAAGTAATTCGGGTAACTGAAGCACAACATCGGGTGTTGAATTGGGAAATAATTCGATTGACGATAGTACATGGTAAACGCCTTTTATAATCCATTTTACCAGAAACGAAATTGAGGTTGCGAGCAGCGGTATTTTCGAAAAAGCTAACAGTGCTATCCCGAGAGGAATTAGTAACATAGCTGCCGGAATAACAACAATATTGCTTAACAGGAAGTAGGTTGGAAATTGGTTAAAATAGTAGGCCGAAAGTGGAAATGTGGCTATTTGTGCTGCAATTGAAACGCTTATTAAATTCCAGAAAAATAAACCCACTTTATTTTTAACAGGCCACAAGCCGGCGATTCGTGGTTGTAGAAAAACAATTCCGAATACCGCTGTATAAGAAAGTTGAAATCCAACTTCGAAAAGATTGTTGGGATTGATAAGAAGAAGTAAGCATGCTGAAGCAGCAAGGCTGTTATAAATATTTGCGCGCCGGTTAATGTTTCCGGCAATTATAATCAGGCTGAACATGGTGCAGGCTCTTAAAACAGAAGGCGACAAACCGGTAATAAATGCATAGCTCCACAAAAAGCTTATGGAAAGTATCGCGTAAATGAACCGGCCGATTTTTCGTTTTTGTAAAAAACCAAAACAAAACGAAAAAGCAAAGAAAATTATACCAACATGCAACCCTGAAACGGCCAGTACATGCATCGCTCCGGCCGATGAGAATATACGTTTTGTTTCACGGTCAAGATCGCGCTTGTAGCCAAGTGTAAGTGCCGAAAGTATTTCGGTCTCTTGTGTGCCAATTTGCTGACTTCGGTATATTTTTAGCAGTTTATCCCGAAACGTTTCAGCCCACAAAAGAGGAGTGTTGTTTTGGAAACCAATTAAATTCCAATTTTCAGTTTTGAGATACACCTGTCGGAAAATATGTTTTCGTGCGAGGTATTTTTTATAATCAAATTCATAAGGATTACCACGGTTTTCAACTGGCTCGGGTAATTCTTTAAAAACGATCTGGCTGCCTGGTTTTAATTGCTCGAGGTCTGCCGATTTCTCAAAATAGACAAGCACTTTTTCTCGTGTTCCTATCAGTGTATCTCCCGTATCTATTGTGTGCAAAAGGAGCAAACTTTTGTACGAGTTGGTTTTTTCCTGTGGCGTTTCTATTACCGTGGCAGCCATTAAGCCGCTTGCGTTAACTGGAGTTATATTGTTGTATTGTTTGTAAGTTAAGGCTCCGAATGTGGCAATAAGAACAATAACGTTTATTCCAAAAATTGACGATAAAGTATAATTATAGAACCTGTGTAGCACAAACAAAAATGCCATGGCGGCAATAGCAAAATAGAAAAGAGATGTGCTCGGTATTGAAAGCGCAGATGCAAGATAAATTCCAGTGGCAAAAGCAACTGTAATTCGTAAAAAGGGTATGTTTTTAAATGTATTTTCCAAAACCAACGCTCGAAGGAATAGCCCTTAAACGAAGGTTTTGGTATAAAGGTTACGTTATTTCGGAACTTTTATTCGGTAGTGTGGACGAACTTTACCTTTTGATATTGCCACCAGCTTACTTTTTAATAACCGTTTGCGCAAAGGCGATAAATGATCAACAAACAAAACGCCTTCCAAATGATCGTATTCATGTTGAATTACACGGCCGGCAAACCCTTTGTAGGTTTCTGTATGTTCTTCAAAATTTTCATCCTGGTATTTAATAGTTACTTCGTCGGGGCGGTCAACGTCTTCTCGAATCTCGGGTAAACTCAAACAGCCTTCGTTCATGGTCCATTCTTCGCCATTGGTTTCAATAATTTCAGGATTTATAAAAACCTTTTTAAAACCTTCAAGTTCCGGTTCTTCATCGGCTCCCGACGAGGCATCGATTACAAACATACGAATGGGCATGCCAACCTGTGGAGCTGCCAAACCAACACCGTCAGAGTAATACATGGTTTCCCACATGTTTTCAATAATCTCATCAAGCTGCGGATGATCTTTTTCAATTTTTTTAGCCTTTTTCCTTAAAACAGGGTCGCCATATACGGTTACCGGGTATTTCATGATGTTGTATTTTTATTTCATTTGCAACACTATTAATCTGCTCGTTTATATGGTATAGTATACTATATACAGTTGAGCTCTTAAAGCATAGAGTTGCGTTTTTGTTCTAAATAATTCTGTAAAATAATGGTTGCACTTATTGCATCAACCAATGCTTTGTCTTGCCGTTTTTGTTTCTTCAATCCACCGTCAATCATGGTTTGAAAAGCCATTTTTGAGGTAAAACGTTCGTCGTAAATTTCCAGTTTTATTTCCGGATATTTTTGCTGAAACTTTTTCAAAAACGGATTGATAAATCTAACAGACTCCGACGCCTGGTTGTTCATTTGTTTAGGATAACCAACGACAACCGTTTCCACTTTTTCCTTTTCAAAATATTCTTTCAGAAAATCCCAAATGGTATGTGTTGGAACTGTTGTTAAACGATTGGCAATAATTTGCCCCGGATCGGTTACTGCCAGTCCTGTTCGTTTTTTTCCGTAATCAATTGCTAATATCCGGGCCATAGTTTATATAAAAATCGCCGCAAAAGTAGAGAGAATTGCTCAGAAAAAAAAGTGCTTAAATGCCTGTTGTTTAGGTGATGCAACTTTTGTTACAGCCAGGTGTAGCTTTTTTGGCACACACTTTGCAATTATGTAGGCAGATATCGATTTTTATTTTGGCGCCAACAGAGCATAGCAAACAAATTGTTGAATTTTAAAGTCTATTGTCATGAAAGCAACAACATTAAGATTGTTTGCCACGATTATTACTCTGGCGGCAATTACAATAATAACAACAGTTCCGGCCCAGGCTCAACGCAGGGGAACACAACGAGGAACCGAAAAAAGGGAAGCTCCGAAAAGGGATAGCAGAAAAGAGGTTAAAACAAAAAGTGCCACAAAAAGCTACCGGCAATCAACTCCGAAAAGAAATGATAGAAATGTGCAGTCAGCACGTAAATCAAATACGAATCGTAGTAATTCAGCTGTTCGTTCAAGCAACAGAAAATTTAACGACTCACAATCGGTAAAACGCGATGTTCAGCAAAAACGTAGTTCAGCGAATCGTGTTCAATCACCAAATAATTCTAACAGGAGTTCGGGAAATGTTTACCGAAACAGTCAACCGCAAAGAGCAAATAATGCTCGCAGTGGAGAGGCAAGCAGGTCTTCATCAAGAGCATACACAACCACAAAAAAAGCGGGACCAGCGGTTTCAAACGGAAGGCGTACAACCGGAACAGGAAATAACAGAGTAGAAGCACGTCGGTATTACAATGTTGACAGAGGAGATAAAAGGTACACTCCAAATAAAAGTTACAGGGGAGGCAATCAGCAGTGGAGTAGTCGTTACCGCTCAAAAGCAATGAATTACAATCATAACGACCGGAAATATTATTCAAATTATAACTACTATAAAAACAATCACTGGGATCGTCGTTGGGAGCATTACAGATGGAACTATAATAGCTGGCGCGATTATTACGGTGGATACAATCCTTATTCTTACCGTTATCACAAACATTACTATTACAATAATCATTACGGACATGTAATACGTAAGTTTGTATACCGACCAACTGTATTTATTCACAACCATAACAAATACTACTGTTATGATGGTCATTTTTTCCGTTACCATCGAGGAATTGGTTATGTACTGGTTAATTTACCATTTGGATTTACATTCGAGCGTTTGCCATACGGTTACGAGCAGGTTCATATAAATGGTTATTTGTATTTCCGGATTGGTAATCTGTTTTTCGAATCGACTGCATTTGGTTTTAACCTGGTTCATTTCCCCGACAGGTATTATGCCAGCAATGATGATTACTACAACGATGGTTACTACGATGACTATTATTACGAGCCATATTAAAAAAGGCTAGACCTTAATTTAATACTGTCGAGTACAGCACTGCCCGCCCGGTTTTTTATTTGGCGGGCAGTTTTCTGTTGCTTCAAATAGCTAGGCATTTATGGCAGCTGGCAATAGAATATGTTATTGAACCTGTTTTTATGTCAAACATTTTATCTATTTTTAATAGTCCAAATACAATGAGTATGGCTAACAAATTAAAACGAGATCAGCTTCCGGCTAAAAAAGCTGAAAATTGGAAAAATAACTTTAAGGAGGAATTGGGAAAAACCTTTAACCTTATCCTTTCTCCAATTATTTTGCAGAAAGAAACATACAAATCATTAACAGGCGAGAATGAAAACAGGGTGCGTGTTTACCTTGGTTTAGAACCGGAAAAAAATGGAGACAAGTACGTTTTGTGTGCTTTTGCTGTTTCTGCATTTTTGCTGGGTAGTGCCGATGTTTATGCTGATTATGAAACTCCGGTTTTTAAGCTTGGAGAAGTAAATGAAGATTTTTCGAATAATACTGATGAAGTAATAAACAGTATTCGGTTGTACAGAGAATGGCGCGCCGGAGAGTTGGATGAAAAACATGAAGGAGCAGCTTTCAGGCAGTATATTTACCCGAACGCTTATTTGCTTACCAAATTTGAATTACACGAGTTATTTAATTCACAAAATCGCGAAAGGATACAAATTGATTTCGGAATCAAAAAAACAATGGATGTAATTGTTAGCGCTGTTTCCGATAAACAGTTAAAATCGGCAGTTGAAAATGGCGACGATGATTTTGAAGAGTTTAACAACTCTGGCATTTGCCCTCCGTTTTGCGACGAACGAAGTATTTATAATCCATAAGACTTTATAGTTTTGAGCTATATAATGATTAACTGGGTATCAATTCTGATACCCTTTTTTATAGGAATTTACAGATATCGCCAGTTTAATAAGAATCTGCGTTTCGTTTTTTACTTTGTAATTTTTGGTACAATAACAGAAATTGTAACCCGCATAATTATTTACTCGGGAGCTACCAACACTTTGCCCGTAACCCATATTTATTTAATGATTGAGTTTCTTATTTTGGGGCTGTTTTATACACACGTGTTGCAAGATATAATTCGTAAACGTGTAATGTTGGGAATCATTATTTTATTTGAAATCTACTGTTTAATAAATACATTGTTTTTGCAGTCGATATTCGAGTACCCATCAATACCTCAGTCTGTTAGTAAGTTGTTGCTTGTTGGTTTTTCAATCTTGTTTTTTTATAAGACAATGATTGAAACCAGTGTCCCAAATTTATGGAAAGAACCGTTGATCTTTATAAACATTGCCATTTTGGTTTATTATTCAGGCAACCTTTTTTACTCCTTGTTATTTAATCTAATATTAGAGTATTCGCGAGAATTTTCGAAAATTACCCAGTACTATTTTGCCGGACTCATGACACTGTTTTACATTTTAATTGCCATCGGTTTTTGGAAAGCCAATAAGCAAATGAAACAGCTTTAAAAAACGTTGGAAGGCAAAATGCAATTAACACTAAGTTTTAATATTGAGGTAATTTTACAATTAGTTCAATTTTGTTAATTAAATTAGCAAGAGATAAAAACTAAATTGTGGAAGGAGCCGGAAATTCTGAGATATTACTCGTTTACTTAATTGGTACCATAGCTATGTTGTTGCTGGCCGGTGGTATATTTTTCTTTTTCATAGCTTACCAAAAAAGGTTGTTGCAAAAACAATTGGAGCTGAATCGGGTGGTTCAAAATCAGCAGGAAGAAATAATTAAAAATACCATACAATCGCAGGAAAATGAAAGAAAACGAATTGCCCGCGATTTGCACGACGAGGTGGGAGCCATGCTATCAGTTGTAAAGTTAAACGTTGCACGAATTGAGAAAAAGACTGAAGAAGAAAAAGCAAAAGGATTGGCTGCAGAAACTAAGAGCTACCTTGATGATGTAATCCTTCAGGTGCGTCGGATTTCAAGGTCGTTATTGCCACCATCGCTTGAAAAGCTGGGTTTATATTTTGCCCTCGAAGAATTGGCAAGCTGGGTAAATAAAGCAGACCAATTAACCATCGCGTGCTGGAAAAGCGGAGAGCAATTTCGTTTTGATAGCAACCAGGAACTGGCTGTTTTTCGTATCGTACAGGAGTTGGTAAATAATGCCATTAAACATGCCGAGGCATCGCAAATTTCGATTGATGTTCGTTTCGAAAACCAGCATGTGGCACTTGTTGTTGGCGATGATGGTAAAGGTTTTCTTCCGGAGGAAAAAGTGCAAACGGGGCTTGGACTGCGTAATCTCGAAAGCCGGTTGGAAATGGCAAAAGCAAAATTTAAAATAAAATCAGCGCCGGGAAAAGGTACCCGGGCTATTATAGTTCTGCAAACCGATGAGTGATCAAAAAGTTGATATTGTTGTTACCGATGACCATAAACTGTTCAGAAAGGGAATGGTTGGCTTGTTGGACGATTTTGAAATTGTTGGTGATATTTATGAAGCTGGTAATGGAATCGAATTATTGGAGCTGATAGGGAAACTGGATAAAAAGCCGGAGCTTGTTTTGCTTGATATTAATATGCCCGAAATGGATGGCGTAAAAGTTACCGGATGTTTACGAAAGGATTATCCCGACATTCGTATACTTATATTGAGTATGGAAGAAGCTCCTCAACTGGTTGCCCACCTGGTAAGTGAAGGAGTAAATGGTTACCTGTTAAAAAGTGCCGAACCCGATGAGTTGGAACTGGCCATTAAAAAAGTAATGAAAAATGACTTTTATTTTTCGGGAAGTTTGTCGGGGGCAGTATTACAAGGTTTTAAAAATGTTTCGCCAAAGGACACGGCTGTTAATATTAAGCTTACCAAGCGCGAAAGCCAGGTTTTAAAGTTAATTTGTGAAGAATTAACAGCTACCGAAATAGGGGAAAAACTCGGATTAAGTGCACGCACAATTGAAGGACATAAATACAATTTGCTTTTTAAAACGAGTACGAAGAATATAGCCGGACTGGTTATTTTCGCCATTAAAAATAATCTCTATAAAATATAACAAGGAGCACAAATCTGTGCTCCTTGTCGGATACCTTTTACTTACTTTTTATCATCGTGACTCAGGGAATAGGGACAGTGTGTGAAGTATATTGTGTTGAAAGTTAGAGGATAAAAAATAACTTGTAAGAGGAGTGGAAACCCCAAAAAGCGATGGTGAATTGAATGTGTGTAACGAATGTGATTTTATTATACGCTTAGTTTCCATTAACGGTATCCTTTAATTTACCAGCAAAGTTCGGATACAATGATCAAAAAAAATAGCGTAGAATTACTCGATTTTAACCAGGTAATTCTACTTGGTTTTGGCAACAGCACAAAAAAAGAGCCACCCCTAAGAGCAGCTCTTAAACTATTTCGCTTACGAAATCTCTATTTTAAATTAGCTTGTGCAGCAGCTACTCGTGCAATTGGTACACGGTATGGAGAACAACTTACGTAGTCCATTCCAACGCTGTCGCAGAACATTACTGATGAAGGCTCGCCACCGTGCTCGCCACAAATACCAACTTTTAAGTTCGGTTTTGTACTGCGGCCTTTTTCTACACCAATTTTTACTACTTGTCCAACACCTTCCTGGTCAAGAACCTGGAACGGATCGTTTTTCAAGATGCCTTTTTCAATGTAGATTGGTAAGAATTTACCGGCGTCGTCCCGCGAATAACCAAACGTCATCTGCGTAAGGTCATTTGTTCCGAATGAGAAGAACTCGGCATGCTCTGCTACTAAATCAGCAGTCATTGCTGCACGTGGTATCTCAATCATTGTTCCAACCATGTAGTCGCAAGTTGCACCTTTCTCTTCAAATACTTTTTGTGCTGTAGCATTAATAATATCGGCTTGCAATTTAAATTCTTTTACTGTACCAATAAGCGGAACCATAATTTCAGGTTTTGCATCAACACCTTTTTGCTTCAGGTTAACCGCAGCCTCAATAATGGCGCGTGCCTGCATTTCGGTAATCTCAGGATAAGTATTTCCCAAACGACATCCACGGTGACCCAACATCGGGTTAAATTCGTGAAGGTCTTCTACCAATGCTTTTACCTCTTCAACAGAAATGCCCATCTCGTCTGCCATCTCTTTTTGGTTGGCTTCTTCGTGCGGAACGAATTCGTGTAATGGCGGATCGAGCAAACGGATTGTTACTCCGTAACCGGCCATCGCTTCCAAAATTCCTTCGAAATCTTCACGTTGATATGGTAATAATTTATCTAATGCTTTGCGACGGTCAACTTCAGTTTTCGCCAAAATCATTTCGCGCATCGCTTTAATTCTTTCTCCTTCGAAGAACATGTGCTCCGTACGGCAAAGTCCAATTCCCTGAGCTCCAAAGTCGCGTGCAACTTGTGCATCAGCAGGAGAGTCGGCATTCGTACGAACTGTCATACGGGTAAACTTGTCGGCCAGATCCATTATTTTTGCGAAGTTTCCGCTCAATTCAGGATCCATTGTAGCAACTTTACCATCGTAAACCTCGCCGGTTGATCCGTTTAATGAAATCCAGTCGCCTTCTTTAAATTCTTTTCCGTCGATGGTCATTATGCGGGTTTTGTAATTGATTTTTACATTACCGGCACCCGATACACAACATTTACCCATACCACGGGCAACAACCGCTGCGTGCGATGTCATACCTCCGCGGGCAGTTAAAATACCTTTGGCAATGTGCATACCTTCCAAATCTTCAGGCGATGTTTCAACACGTACCAAAACTGCCTCAGGATACTTATTGGCTTCGTCGGCAAAGAAAACAACCTGGCCGGTTGCAGCACCTGGCGATGCGGGCAAACCTTTTGCCAATACACTTGCAGCTTTCATTGCTTCAGTATCGAAAACCGGGTGAAGTAATTCGTCCAGTTTTGCAGCGTCGATTCTTTGCAATGCAGTTTTTTCGTCGATACGACCTTCTTCCAGCATATCAACAGCAATATTTACCATTGCCGAACCGGTACGTTTTCCGTTACGGGTTTGCAGCAACCACAATTTTCCTTCCTGAATGGTAAACTCAAGGTCCTGCATATCGCTGTAGTGGTCTTCGAGTTTTTGCTGAGTTTCGTTTAACTGAGCATATAGTTCTGGCATCGTTTCTTCCAATGATGGAAATTTCGAAGCACGCTCTTCTTCAGAAATTCCCTGAAGAGCCGCCCATTTTAACGAACCTGATTTGGTGATTTCCTGTGGTGTGCGAATTCCGGCAACCACATCCTCGCCCTGTGCATTAATCAGGTACTCACCATTAAATACGTCTTCACCGGTTCCGGCATCGCGGGTAAATGCAACACCTGTTGCCGAGCTTTCGCCCATATTACCAAATACCATTGCCTGAACGTTTACAGCAGTTCCCCATTCGTCAGGGATTTGCTCTAAACGACGGTAAAGAATCGCGCGGTCGTTGTTCCAGCTGTTAAATACGGCCGCAACAGCTCCCCAAAGTTGCTCCCACGGATCGGTTGGGAAATCTTTCCCGGTAACTTTTTTAACGGCTGCTTTAAATCGCTTAACCAGTTCCTGCAAGTCTTCGGTGGTGAATTGAGTATCCAATGCAATACCTTTTTCTTCTTTCAACTGATCGATGATCTCTTCAAAAGGATCGTGCTCTTCTTTACTGGCAGGTTTCATTTCCATTACCACGTCGCCATACATCTGAACAAAACGACGGTATGAGTCCCAGGCAAAACGTTCGTTACCCGATTTTTTTGCAATTCCTGCAACAGCATCTTCGTTCATACCCAGGTTAAGAACGGTGTCCATCATACCTGGCATTGAAGCTCGTGCTCCTGAACGAACTGAAACCAAACATGGATTTTCTTTGCTGCCAAATTCAGTTTCTGTTAGTTTTTCAACCAGCGCCACAGCGGCCTCAACTTCTGGTTTTATCAGGTCGAACGTTGCTTGCTGACCTTTTTCGTTGTACATCGTACAAACTTCTGTAGTAATTGTAAATCCGGGAGGAACAGGTACACCAATAAGGTTCATCTCTGCAAGGTTGGCACCTTTACCTCCTAAAAGGTTTTTCATGTCTGCTTTACCTTCTGCCTGTCCGGCTCCGAAAGTATATACATGCTTTGTCATAAAATTGTAATTTTAGTTATAATAATAGAATTAGAATCATTAATGAAATGGATCGCTAAAGTAAGGTTATTTTTCCAATTTAGAAAGTTTTCAAACTGCTTTAAAGCCTGTTTTAGAGGCATGTATCGCAATGTATTTAAACATTGTGCTATTTGTATATGTCTGATTTGCTTTAGTAGCATTTTGTTTGAATAAACACAGTTTTTAGTGATAATGTTTATTCGGTCTGCTTTTAAATTCGTTCTTTTCGAAATTACAAAAATGTTGATTGTAAACACTATGAACAGGCAGGTTTATTTTCGCAGAAACAACTGTTAACATTCTTTAACTTCCATTGATACGAGTTAACTAAAATCCACCGTAATTTTGAAGCATAGAATTTGAATAGTTTAAGTGTTTTTTCATAGAGAATAGATTTGGTTAGGTTAGGAAACAGAGATGAGTTTAAACGTCTCTGTTTTTTTATGTCCATTTTCTAAAAGCAATCACCGGAAGCGGGAATTTTTTCTCTGATTATTGTCAATTTTTACATATAACATTCTTTAACTTCCATTTGTACGAGTTAACTAAAATCCTCTGTAATTTTGGAGCATAGAATTTGAATAGTTTAAGTGTTTTTTCATAGAGAATAGATTTGGTTAGGTTAGGAAACAGAGATGAGTTTAAAACGTCTCTGTTTTTTTTTGTCCATTTCTTTGATAAAAAGTGCTTCTTGTTTACCTTGGTTTCTTTCCTGAAAAATACAGATTTTCATACTTATAACATTCTTTAACTTCCGTTTGAACGCGTTAACTAAAATACAACGTATTTTTGTAGTGTAGAATTTGAATAGTTTAAGTGTTTTTTTCATAGAAATAGATTTGGTTAGGTTAGGAAACAGAGATAATATTGATTGTCTCTGTTTTTTTATGCCCAAAATCTGCCACTTTTTCATATAAATTTTCACTTTCCTGCAATTGTTTCTGAATATTTTAGTATTGTTGTGACATTCTGTCTGTCAGTTGGTTATGGTTTGAAAATTGTTTTGGTTAACCACGAATTTTAATACGTAAAGCCATGAACTTTAATAATTTCACCATAAAATCGCAGGAAGCCATTCAACAGGCTTTTCAAATTGCCCAGGGAAATAATCAACAGGCAATCGAAACCGGTCATATTCTTCGCGGAGTACTTCATTCGGCCGAGAATGTTACCGGGTTTTTACTTAAAAAACTGGATGTAAACGTGCCTATTTTTAAACAGGCACTCGATCAGATTATTCAATCATATCCAAAAGTATCAGGAGGAGAACAATACCTTTCTTCCGGGGCAAATCAGGTTTTGCAAAAAGCACTTGGTTTGGCGCAGGAAATGGGCGACCAATATGTTTCGGTTGAGCATATTTTAATGGCCTTGCTCGAAGTAAAAGACAATACCAGTCGTTTGATGAAAGACAACGGTATTACAAAAAAAGAACTGAAACTGGCCGTTGAAGAATTACGGAAAGGATCGAAAGTTGACAGCCAGACTGCTGAGGATAAATTCAATTCCTTAAATCGGTTTGCCATAAATTTGAATGAACGTGCCCGCTCGGGTAAACTCGATCCGGTAATTGGTCGTGATGATGAGATTCGCAGGATTTTGCAGATCCTGTCACGCCGCACAAAAAACAACCCGATTTTGCTGGGTGAACCGGGAACCGGAAAAACAGCAATTGCCGAAGGATTGGCACACCGTATTGTGCGCGGTGACGTACCGGAGAACCTGAAATCGAAACAAGTATTTTCGCTGGATATGGGAGCTCTGGTTGCCGGGGCAAAATACAAAGGCGAATTCGAGGAGCGTTTAAAAGCCGTGGTAAACGAAGTTGTTCAATCAAACGATGAAGTAATTCTGTTTATCGACGAGATTCACACGCTGGTAGGTGCCGGAAAAGGGGAGGGTGCGATGGATGCCGCCAACATTTTAAAACCGGCATTGGCTCGAGGTGAGTTGCGCGCTGTTGGTGCAACAACATTGGCCGAGTATCAGAAATACTTTGAAAAAGACAAGGCTCTGGAACGTCGTTTCCAGATTGTACATGTTGATGAGCCAGATACTTTGAGTGCCATTTCTATATTGCGTGGTATCAAGGAAAAATACGAGAATCACCACAAAGTGCAGATTAAAGACGATGCAATTATTGCGTCGGTAGAATTGTCGCAGCGTTATATTTCCGATCGGTTTTTGCCCGATAAAGCGATCGACTTAATGGATGAATCGGCTGCAAAGCTGCGTTTGGAAATTGATTCTGTTCCGGAGGAACTGGATGAAATTCAGCGCCGCGTAAAACAGCTGGAGATTGAACGCGAAGCGATAAAACGCGAGAACGATACCAGAAAACTGAATTCGTTGAACGAAGAAATTTCAAACCTGAAGGAGGAGCAATCTCAGCTTCGTGCCAAATGGCAGTCGGAGAAATCGGTGATCGAAGCCATTCAGAAAAAGAAAGAAGAGATAGAAACTTACAAGTTTGAAGCGGAGCAGGCTGAACGCCAGGGCGATTATGGACGTGTGGCTGAATTGCGCTATGGTAAGGTAAAAGAGGTAGAGGCTGAGATTGAAAAATTGCAGGCCGAGCTGGAAGAAATGAAAAAAGGTGAAAACTTGATAAAAGAGGAGGTGGACACGGAAGATATTGCCGAGGTTGTTGCACGCTGGACCGGTATTCCGGTTTCGAAAATGTTGCAGAGCGAGCGCGAAAAGTTACTGCACATGGAAGACGAATTGCACAACCGGGTAATTGGTCAGGACGAAGCCATTGTTGCTATCTCGGATGCCGTGCGGCGAAGTCGTGCCGGATTGCAGGACGAAAAACGCCCGATTGGTTCTTTTATCTTTTTGGGAACAACCGGCGTGGGGAAAACCGAATTGGCAAAAGCATTGGCAGAATACCTGTTTAACGACGAAAATATGATTACGCGGATCGACATGTCGGAATACCAGGAGAAATTCTCGGTAACCCGTTTAATTGGTTCGCCTCCGGGATATGTAGGGTACGACGAAGGTGGTCAGTTAACAGAGGCCGTGCGTCATAAACCATATTCAGTGGTGCTTTTCGATGAGATTGAAAAAGCGCACCCTGATGTATTTAATGTGTTGCTTCAGGTTCTGGATGATGGCCGTTTAACCGATAATAAAGGCCGGACCGTAAACTTTAAGAATACCATTATTATAATGACATCGAATCTGGGATCGCAAATTATTCAGCAGAATTACGAAACCATGAATGATGCAAATGAGTTTCAAGTGCTGGAACAATCACGAACCCAGTTGCTGGAAATGTTACGGAAAACAATCCGGCCGGAGTTTTTGAATCGTATTGATGAAACCATTGTATTCACGCCGCTGTCGATAGACGCGATTAAAGAAATCGTTCGCTTGCAGTTTGAGCAAATTGTAAAACGTTTGTCGGCAAGTGAGCTGAAAATTGAATTAAGCGAAAAAGCAAATGAGTGGTTGTCGGGCATTGGATACGATCCGCATTTTGGTGCGCGTCCGGTAAAACGTGTGCTACAAAAATATGTGTTGAATGAGTTGTCAAAACGAATACTTTCGGGCAAGGTTGATAAAGCGAAACCGATTGTAATCGATTATAAAGATGATGCCTTGGTTTTTAGCAATTAATCACTGAAATGACAATTGCAGAGCGGCTCCTCAAAAGGGAGCCGTTTTCTATTAAAGTAATTCTTTCAACTCAGGAATAGCAGCCTGTAACTGATCGATTGCATCTGCAACCATTTTCGGAACATCGTCCAGATTTCCGGCTTCGCATTCCAATTGAATATTTTTAAGCAGCGATCCCGTATCATTCATTCCAAATGTCATTGCCGACGATTTTGCCGTGTGTGCTTCGCGTGCCAGTTTTTCCCAGTTTTTTTCTTGCAGGAATGAACTCATGTTCGTCACGAACTCATTAATTTGTTCCAGAAAAATTTCAGCCATTTCTTTCATAAACTCGGTGTCTCCACCTGCAAGTGTTTCTAGCTGAGTTGTATTGATGTGTTGAAAAGTATTCCCCATTTTTTTTATGATTGCGGTCAGCAATTTAGCAAAATAATCGGGAAAGCTTTTTGTGCTGTTGCTGATAAAATTCATATTTGCACTGTTTTTGAATACATAGTTTTGCTCAACAATATCTGACATTGATAGATAAGCGGTATGCAAAACGTGCTGAATCCGTTATTAACTGAAAAATTAGAATGAAACGAGCATGAGAGAGACTTTCCTATTTAGGCAATTGCTTAAAATCATGCGAGTTCCATCTATCCTTTAGAAGACAAACAATTTTAATAAGATGAAAACAACTGCATTTAATTCGATACACAAAAAATTGGGCGCCAAAATGGTGGAGTTCGCCGGGTACGAAATGCCCATAGAATATAGTGGTATTAAAGATGAACACATGACCGTGCGTGAAAACGTTGGTGTTTTTGATGTATCGCACATGGGCGAATTTTGGGTAAAAGGTCCCAAAGCATTGGATTTGGTAGCCAAAATTACATCAAACGATCCGCGAATTCTTACGCCTGGACAAGCTCAGTACAGCTGTTTTCCGAATGGCAAAGGCGGAATTGTTGACGACCTGTTGGTTTATTACTACGAACCTGAAAAATATATGCTGGTAGTTAACGCTGCGAATATTGAAAAAGACTGGAACTGGGTAGTGCAGCAGAATGAAGAGATTGGTGCCGAGCTGGAAAATGCTTCAGACGATATCAGCCAGTTGGCGATTCAGGGGCCGAAAGCAACCGAGATATTGCAAAAATTAACAGATGTAAATCTTTCTGAAATAAAATTTTACACTTTCGTTACTGATAAATTTGCCGGAGTTGATGAGGTAATTATTTCAGCAACAGGTTACACCGGAGCCGGTGGTTTCGAGCTGTATTTCAGAAACGATGTGGCCGAGAAAATATGGGAAGCCATTTTTGAGGCCGGTGCCGAAGCAGGTATCAAACCAATTGGTTTGGCTGCCCGCGACACGCTTCGTTTGGAAATGGGTTACTGCCTTTACGGAAACGATATAGACGATACCACATCGCCATTGGAAGCCGGTTTGGGTTGGATTACAAAATTTAATAACGGCCGTAAATTTATCGACCGTGAATTTTTAACCATGCAAAAAACCGAAGGCCTTACCCGCAGGTTGCGTGGTTTTGTACTTACCGGAAGAGGAATTCCACGCCATGGATATGAGCTGGTAAACTCAGAGGGCGAAACCATTGGTGAAGTTACCTCGGGAACGATGTCGCCTGTTTTAAATAAGGGAATTGGAATGGGATATGTTGCCAAAGAATATTCGGCTTTTGGTACCGGTATTTTTGTGAAGATTCGTAATAAAGTAATTCCTGCAGAAATAGTAAAACTGCCTTTTATCTAACCAATAAAACAAATTAAAACTAAACTAAGCCGTCTGTTTTTGCAGGCGGCTTTTTTTATTCCTCAATTTCATAGTTCTATTTAAATTCTTTTTAAATATTATACCGAAAAAATCATTTATTGCGGAAAATAGGGTATTGTTGCTCGGAATAAGATATTTTTGTATGAAATAACAGATTGATACCGACAACGTTAACGTCATCGAGACAGTAGGAATGATATTAGTCAGCTGTTTTTGTGTTGTTAATCAGTGTTTTAAAACTCATAAAAATAAAATAAACTTGATTTTTCTCATCGGCTAAACAATCACTATTTAAGACCTTTATAGTGGTGTTTAAAAGGTTAAAAATTTAATTACTCACCTTAATTGTTGTATTATATGAAGAAGCACAATTTTTACGCAGGACCTTCAATTCTGCCCGAATTTACAAAGGAAAAAACTGCTGAGGCTGCCATGAACTTTGCCGGAACAGGACTTTCTGTAATGGAAGTTTCGCACCGTAGTAAAGAGTTTGTTGCCGTAATGGACGAGGCAGTTGCTTTGGTAAAAGAATTACTTAAAGTGCCGGAAGGTTATTCGGTTCTTTTCTTGCAAGGTGGTGCCAGCACACAGTTTTTAATGGCTCCATATAACTTAATGGATAAAAAAGCAGCATATTTAAATACAGGTGCATGGTCGAAAAAAGCCATTAAAGAAGCTAAATTCTTAGGCGAAGTTGTTGAAGTTGCTTCATCGGCCGATACCATTTATAACTACATTCCAAAAGGTTACGAAGTACCGTCGGATGTTAGCTATTTCCATTATACATCAAATAATACTATTTACGGAACACAAATTCCTACTCCGGAGGTTGACGTTCCTTTAGTAGCCGATATGTCTTCTGATATTTTCAGTCGCCCAATCGATATTTCGAAATACGATTTGATTTACGCAGGTGCGCAGAAAAACCTTGGACCATCAGGAGCTACTTTGGTAATTGTAAAAGATGCAGCTCTAGGAAAAGTTGAGCGCCCGATTCCAACGATGTTGGATTACACAACGCATATTAATGCGGGATCGATGTTCAACACGCCTTCAACGCTTCCTGTTTTCGCTTGTTTGCAAACCTTAATTTGGTTGAAAGAAAACGGTGGAGTGGAGGCAATGGAGCAAAAGAACATTGAAAAAGCAAAAGTGCTTTACGATGAAATCGATCGTAATAAACTATTCCAGTGCACCGTGTTGGCAAAAGAAGATCGTTCGTTAATGAACGTAACTTTTGTGATGACTCCGGAGTATGCTGAATTTGAGAAAGAGTTTCTGGAATTCGCAACCGCGAAAGGTATGTTGGGAATAAAAGGACACCGTTCAGTTGGTGGTTTCAGGGCTTCAATTTACAATGCAATGCCTGTTGAAAGTATTCAGGCTTTGGTGGATGCCATGCAGGAGTTTGAAAAAATGAAGTAAACAAACAATAATCAAATGAAATGCAGGGCGAGAGTCCTGCATTTTTTTCACCTGCAGTTTTCAAGTTGCCGTGGGTGAACCTAAATTTTATGAGTGATGAGAAAAGTCTTAATAGCTACAGAAAAACCGTTTGCCCCGGTTGCTGTAAAAAAAATCAGTAAAATTTTTGAGAAAGCCGGTTATGAGCTTCAATTGCTCGAGAAGTACACCGAAAAACAAGAACTACTGGAAGCCGTTGCCGATGTTGATGCAGCCATCATCCGCAGCGACAAGTTTAATGAGGAAGTATTAAATGCCGGTAAGAAACTAAAAATCGTGGTGCGAGCCGGTGCCGGATACGACAATGTTGATCTTGATGCTGCTACAGCCAACAATATTGTTGTAATGAATACACCCGGACAAAACTCGAATGCCGTTGCCGAATTAGCCATTGGTTTGGCCATAATGGGATTACGGGAAATGTACTCCGGAAAACCCGGAGGCGAAATGCGTGGCCGAACACTCGGTTTGCACGGCTTCGGATACGTTGCCCGAAACGTTTTCCGCATTGCACGCGCCATGGGAATGAAGGTTATTGTATACACCCGCTACAGTAAAGGTGCTGCCGCAGCAATCGGACTTAAAGTTGCCAAATCGCTGGAAGATCTGTACGAAAAAAGCGATATCGTTTCTATTCATGTTCCGGCGCGTGGCGAGCACATTAAATCGGTAAGTGCCGAAGTGCTTTCGCACCTAAAAGACGGCAGTATTTTGGTGAATACCGCCCGAAAAGAAGTGATCAACGAGCCCGATCTGGTAAAATGTATGGAAGAAAAACCGGGTATAAAATACATGTCGGATCTTACGCCCGATTGTGAAGCCGAATTTGAGGAGAAGTTTCCCGGAAGATTTTTCTTCACACCTAAAAAAGCCGGTGCACAAACTGCCGAGGCCAATTTAAATGCCGGTCTGGCTGCAGCTCAGCAAATTGTTGATTTCTTTGAAAACGGAGATACAACGCATCAAGTAAATAAGTAGCTTGTTTATCTGTACTTTGTGAATCTTAGTGCATCCTTTGTGTAACTTTGTGGTTCATTCTTTTCATACCAACTTTAAGTTAACTCAAAGTTTCACAAAGGATTATTTATTCAAATAAATGTTTCAATTAGAAACCGGATTTATATTTTTGGCAATCTAAAAATCTGGTTGTCTATAAATTTAAAATCAAAATAATGGCGATAATCAAACCATTTAAAGGACTTCGTCCTCAAAAAGAAATCGTTGAAGAACTGGCATGTCTTCCATACGACGTAATGAATTCGGAAGAAGCAGCTGTTATGGCTGAAGGAAAAGAGAAATCGTTGCTTCGTATTACAAAGGCCGAAATCGAATGCCCGGGAGTGGAAGATATTCACTCTGAGACGGTGTACAACAAAGCCGTTGAAAACTTTAAAGCTTTTCAGGAAAAAGGGTGGCTGCAAAGCGATGCAGAGGCCAAATATTATATTTATGCACAAACCATGAATGGTGTTACCCAGTATGGAATTGTTGGTGCTGCCGCTTGTGCCGATTACGAAAACGGCATTATTAAAAAGCACGAACTTACCCGTCCGGAGAAAGAGGAGGACCGCATGGTTTTAACCCGCTATTTGAATGCCAATATCGAGCCGGTATTTTTTGCCTACAAAGCAGTTGCTGAAATCGACGCGATTGTAGATAACATTGTAAAAGGCAAAACTGCCGATTACGATTTTACAGCTGAAGACGGATTTGGTCACCATTTCTGGACTATCGACGATGCCGAAACAAATGCTAACCTGGAGCAACTTTTTGAAGAAAAAGTACCGTTTACTTACGTGGCCGACGGTCATCACCGAACTGCTGCAGCAGCGCGTATCGGCGCTGAAAAAACGTCGCAGAATGCAAATCATAAGGGAGACGAAGAGTACAACTACTTTATGGCTGTTCATTTCCCTGATAATCAATTGCAGATTATCGACTATAACCGTGTGGTAACTGATTTGAATGGCTTATCGGAAATTGATTTTCTTGCCGAACTTTCGAAAGGTTTCGATGTGGAAAACATGGGAGCTGAGATTTTCAAACCATCGGCATTGCACGAGTTTAGTTTGTACATGGCCGGAAGTTGGTATAAACTTACTGCCAAAGAAGGAACTTACGACGATAACGACCCAATTGGAATTTTGGATGTAACGATTCTTTCCAACCAGGTGCTCGATCCGATTTTGGATATTAAAGACCTGCGTACTTCAACACGTATCGATTTTGTTGGAGGTATTCGTGGTTTGGCAGAGCTGAAACGACGTGTTGATTCTGGCGAAATGAAAGCTGCTTTTGCGCTTTACCCTGTGTCGATGCAGCAATTAATAAACATTGCCGACAGCGGAAATATTATGCCGCCCAAAACCACATGGTTCGAACCAAAACTGCGTTCAGGTTTGGTGATCCATAAGTTAGATTAAACAAATAATCAATATCTGAAATCCCGGTTTATCAACAGACAAACCGGGATTTTTTTTGCCTGTCATTCTTCAAACACCAAAATTTCCCTAACTTCAAAAGCTAAATTCACACAGCAATGGACATCGACAATATATCTCTTTCTACCATTTACAAAAAGCGCAAAAACGACCGCGATATTTTTCAGGAATTAATGCCGACCAAAGTAAAGGAAGTGCTTTTGGTGGCAACACTTTACGATTCGTATTCTATTGTTCGCGAGGGACAATTCAGTGACAAGATTTTTGGAGAATATTTGCAGTTAAACCTGTACGCAGCTCCGCGTTTTACCAGCGTTCATACCATGGATGAAGCTTTGCTGATTTTAAAGCATCGCGATTTCGACCTGGTGATTGTTATGGCAGGCATGGATAAACATACACCGGTTACAACTGCACGTGCCATTCGCGAAATGCGTCCAAGGGTGCCTTTACTTTTGCTGGTGAACAACAACGCCGATTTACGTTTCTTTCAAACGGAACGACGCAAACTTGATTTTATCGACCGGATTTTTGTATGGAACGGCAACTCAAATGTTTTTATGGCCATGATAAAATACATTGAGGACCTGAGCAACGTTGCACGCGACACGCAAAACGGTAGCGTTCGGGTAATTTTGTTGGTTGAAGATAGCATTCAATACTACTCGCGGTATTTGCCAATGCTTTACACCACCGTAATGACCCAAACACAGGTTTTGGTAAACGAAGATGCCACCGATGAACTGCACAAAATTTTACGAATGCGGGCGCGGCCAAAAGTGATTTTGGTAGATAACTACGAGGATGCTGTTAAATTTATAAACAGCTACCGCAGATACATGCTGTGTGTAATCTCGGATGTGAAATTTGAAAAGAATGGTGTAGAAGACGAGGATGCTGGTATCGACCTGCTAAAATTTACTCAAACTACACGTAAATTTCCTATCCCTTTGTTGCTGCAATCGCATGATATTTCGAATGCTCAGCGTGCAAAACAGGTGGGCGCCGATTTTATAAATAAGAACTCTGAAAGCTTGTCGATGGATATTTTTAATTTCCTGTACCGCCGTTTAGGATTTGGAAATTTTGTGTTTAAAGGCATTGATGGTTTGCCAATCTCTCAGGCAAAAAACCTTGTCGAGTTTCAGGAAAAATTCAGAGATATTCCGGAAGAGTCATTACAATATCATGGAAGCAGAAACTCGTTTTCAACCTGGTTGATGGCTCGTGGCGAAATTAATCTGGCCGAACTGTTAATGCCCATTCAAATGTCGGATTTTGATTCGCCCGAAGAATTACGCCAGTTTTGCCTTGATAGTTTTAAAAGAATACGCTTTGAACGCGTGCGTGGAACCATCATAAATTTCGAATCGGAGTTTGTTTCTTCCAGTCGGTTTATTGTTCGTATGGCAAAAGGCTCGTTGGGAGGCAAGGGAAGAGGAATAGCATTTATCTGTAACTTTATCGAGAATATCGACTTCTCGAAACTGATTCCGGAAATGAATATTCGTATCCCATCAACATCGGTTATTGGTGCTTTGCAGTTCGATAAATTTATTGAAACCAATAACCTTTACGACGATATTTATTCGTTTAACGATTATAGTGCCATTCGCAAACATTTCCTCGAATCGGAATTTGATGAGAAAATTAAAAACCGTTTAATCGAGTATCTGAAAAGGATAAAAAGGCCATTAGCGGTACGTTCGTCAGGTTTGTTCGAAGACTCATTACTTCAGCCATTTTCGGGAGTTTATGCAACATATCTCTTGCCGAATAATCATCCTGATATAATGGTGCGTTACGAACAATTAGAAACGGCAATAAAACTGGTTTACTCCAGTATTTTTACCGAGTCGGCACAAGCGTATTTCGATGCTGTAAATTATAAAATTGAAGAGGAGAAAATGGCCGTTGTTATTCAGGAAGTGATTGGGCATGAGTATAACGATAAATATTACCCCACACTTTCGGGGGTGGCGCAATCCTACAACTATTACCCGATTGCCTATATGGAGCCCGATGACGGATTTTCGGTTGCTGCCGTTGGACTTGGAATGTATGTTGTTGGTGGCGAGAATTCATTCCGTTTTTGCCCGAAATACCCAACACTGAATGCTGCATCGTTAAAAGATCAGTTGCGCGATACACAGAAAAAGTTTTATGCTATCGATCTTTCAAATCCTGATTTTGATTTGGTGCGCGATGGCGAAGATGCAGCCATAAAAAAATACAGGATAAAAGAAGCCGAAAAAGATGGAACACTCGAGCATTCGGCATCTACTTATTTAATTGAAAATGATGATTTAATTCCCGGAATTCAGGGGGCCGGGCCAAAAGTTATTGATTTTGCCAATATATTAAAATACAATTATTTGCCACTGTCTGATGTGCTGCAATTGCTGCTGAAACTATTTAAAGAAGCAATGGGCTCGCCGGTTGAGATTGAATATTCTTTAGATCTTGAGCCGGCAGAAAACGGTAAACCAACGCTTTATTTACTACAGATAAAACCATTGATTCGTACCGAGGAACAGGTGGAGGTAGATATTGAAATGGTGGATGAAGACAAAGTTTTTATGTATGCCGAACAAGGGATGGGAAACGGAAAAATTGAAGAAATCCGCGATGTGGTTTTTGTTGATCCGGACAAATTTGATAAAATGAAAACAAAGCAAATGGCCGAGGAAATCAACAAATTAAACGATTGGTTTGATAAAGAAGGACGTGAATACATATTAATTGGTCCCGGACGTTGGGGATCGCGCGATCCGTATACCGGGATTCCTGTTTTGTGGGCGCATATATCAAAAGCAAAAATAATTGTTGAGATGGGTTTGCCCGATTTTCCGTTGGATGCTTCATTGGGCTCGCACTTTTTCCACAATGTTACATCAATGAATGTAGGTTATTTTTCGGTGCCGCATAACTCGCGAAATGCGCGGTTAAAAATGGAGGCGCTGCAAAAGCAGCCGGTAATGCGCGAAACCGAATTTATTAAACATGTGAAGTTTGATAAACCGCTTACTGTTTTAATGAATGGAAGAGACCGGCGCGCGTTGATTCATTGTTAAGTGCCTAAGACAAAACTGTAAGCGGGAGATACTAACGGGATAACCATCTTTTTTTAAACAGAGTCTTCAGCATTTTAACTCCGTTTTTGCCGAGTTCATTTTCCAATTCTGATTCCAGTGTGGTTTTCAGCCGGTTGTTTTTCTGAACGCATTCCTGTCCGTTTTTTGTCAGGAAAAGAAATTTATCGCGCTTGTTTCCTTCCTGAAATTTTGACAAAATAAATCCCCTGTTTTCCAGTTTATTTACCGTTTTCTGCATGGCTTGTCGCGATATTCCAACAATTAATGCAGCCTGTGAAATGGATAATGTTTGCTGTTCAATTTTGGCTAACAAATACCACTCAGTATGAGAAAATCGAATCTCAGATTGTTCTTCCCAACGCTGCTCAACCGTTCGTCTTAAGTGTGCGTGCTGTTCGCTAATTAAATCGATCAGCGTTAATTTACTGCTATCAAATTCCATTTCTCTATTTTTTAAATGTCAACTAAGTTGACAAAATAAGTCTTTTTTATAGTTTTGCCAACCAATATTGAAAGTTAAAATTTACGACAATGGGTGAGACAAAACTGCAAAAAAATATATTTACGGTAATGATGTGTTTCGGAATGGTCTTCGGAATGACTTTATATAACATCATTCTTCACAATGGCTTTTCAGCAGAGGTTTTTCCTTTGTTGCTTAAAGAAATCTGGTTTGTATTTCTTATTGCATTTCTACTGGACTTTTTTGTGGTGGGGCCGATCGCCAAAAAGCAGGTATTCAGGATTTTAAAACCGGATACAAACAAAATCAAGATCATATTATGCCTGGCTTCTTCAATGGTTGTTTCAATGGTGCTTTTAATGTCTGTTTTCGGTGCTGTTTTTATGGAAGGATTTACCTTGAACGCACTAAAAATTTATCCAGAAACCGTATTGTTGAATTTTGTTGCTGCCTTGCCTTTAAATCTTCTTATTGTTTCGCCTGTAGTACGAACATTGTTTGTGAAAATATTCCCACCTCAGATTGCAAATTCGTAATTCATGGTCATTCCTGAAATTGGATAAAGGAACTCGGAAATAGTCCTTTTCCGTGTAGGTACACGTAAAATCAGGCAATTAGCATGTTGCATTGTGTAAGTTGCTGCATATCAGTTAACATTAGTTTAACTCCAAACAAAAAAATCAATCATTTTTATTCAATTGTATTCCCGTGTTAATTCCCTGAAAACAGGCACTTTCTGAACTTTTTTTTATTGTTTTTACGTGAAAAGGGCTCAAAATATTTAGTACCGTTAACGTTAACGGAAATCATTTAAAGTTTATATTTGCCCGCTCGAAACAATATTAAAGTACTAATTACACCTGTAAAATAAGGTTATAGATTTTTTGATGATGAAGAAATTAAATCGTACGAACGCAACTGAAACAAATAGCTACCCAACACGCATACTTCAGTTTGGTGAAGGAAATTTTTTACGTGCTTTTACCGACTGGATCGTAGATAAAATGAACAAAGAGATCGGTTTTAATGCCGGTATCGATGTGGTACAGCCGCTGCCAAATGGTATGGTTAATATGCTAAACGATCAGGACGGGCTTTACCATGTTTACCTGAAAGGGATTAAAGACGGCAAGCCGGTAACCGAGTTTTCGCTGGTTGATTGTATCAATAAAGGAATTAATCCATACAGCGAGTTTGAATCGTACAAAGAAAGTATTCTGAATCCCGATCTCCGTTTTGTGTTTTCGAATACAACAGAAGCCGGTATCAGCTGGGAGGAAAGTGATACGCTTGATATGGCTCCTCAAGCTTCGTTCCCGGCAAAAGTGGCTGCAATGTTATACATGCGCTACAAGGAATTCGATGGCGATAGATCAAAAGGTTTAATATTTTTTGCCTGCGAACTGATTGATCGTAACGGCGATATGCTAAAGAAATTTGTATTGCAGCATGCCGAAAAATGGAATCTTGGCGATGATTTTATTACTTGGGTGAATGAAGCCTGTTGTTTCTGCAGCACGCTGGTTGACCGTATTGTTCCAGGATTTCCGCGCGACGAGATCAAAGAGATTCAAGAGGAGCTGGGCTATGAAGATAACCTGGTTGTTGTTGGCGAATATTTTCACTTGTGGGTAATTGAAGCTCCGGAGTGGGTGCAGGATGAATTTCCTGCTGAAAAAGCCGGTTTAGAAGTGAAATTCGTAAAAGACATGAAACGTTTCCGCGAGCAAAAGGTACAGGTGCTGAATGGTTGTCACACCGGAAGTTATGCAGTGTCGTACCTTAGCGGAATTGAAACCGTGCGCGACGCCTACGAAAACCTCGAGGTGGGTAGTTTTATGAAAGAACTGGTTTACGACGAGGTGTTGCCGGTACTGGACGGAGCAGAAAAGGAATTGAAGAAATTTGCCAACAAGATTCTGGAGCGTTTTGCAAATCCGTTTATTCGTCACCAGTGGCAAAGTATTGCCTTAAATGCCATGTCGAAATGGGAAACACGTAATTTGCCATCACTGATTAACTTCGAACAAAAACACGGCATGTTGCCGCAAAAGCTGGTATTCTCGCTGGCAGCAATGATCGCTTATTTTAAAGGTGAAGCAAACGGTGAAGCATACAATGTTCAGGATGATGAGTGGATCGTTGATTTCTATAAAGAAGCCTGGGCTGATTGTGATGGACGCCCGATTTCTATTTACAATTTATGTGAAAAAGTATTGAGCCTTGATAAAGTTTGGAAACAAAACCTGAATGATATTCCAAACCTCACGATAACCGTTAGTCACTACCTATTCCTGATTACGCAGGTGGGCATGAAAAAAGCGGTAAAAGCGGTGCTTAGCGAAGACAATCCGCTGATGCAGATTACCATCGACAAGATGAACAAAACAGAAGAAACAGTTACAGCATAAAAAATAACATGGCAGATTTCATTAAAATCAATCCGGTTGACATTGTAGTTATCGCTTTGAAAGATTTCTCTGCAGGCGATAAATTGGTTGTCGACGGACAGGAGTTGGAGATCAAAAACGATATTCCGAAAGGCCACAAAATTGCAATTATTGCAATCGCCGAAAACGAGGATATTATTAAATATGGTGCGCCGATTGGCCATGCTACGCAAGCCATCGAAGCCGGAGAACACATACATGTTCAGAATCTGAAAACAAATCTTTCGGGTACCATTAATTATTCATTCGATCAGAAATTGAATGAACTGGCCGTTGCCGAACGAGAGCTTACCTTCGAGGGCTACAAACGTAGCAATGGTAAGGTGGGAATTCGTAACGAGCTGTGGATTGTTCCAACAGTTGGTTGTGTAAACGGACAGGCGCAACAGATCATCGATATGTTCAAGCAGGAAGTAAATCCAACTGATATTGATGGGGTAGAAGTGTTTAAACACAGCTATGGTTGCTCGCAATTGGGCGACGATCATGTGAACACGCAAAAAGCACTGGCCGATGTAATCAATCATCCAAATGCCGGTGGTGTTTTTGTGCTTGGTTTGGGGTGTGAGAATAACCAGATCGATCACCTGAAAAAGTTTATTGGCGATTTTGATGAAAGCCGGGTGCGCTTTTTGGCGGCTCAGGATGTTGAAGACGAAGTGGAAACCGGACTGGAGATTTTGAAAGAAATTTACGAGGTGATGCACACTGATAAACGTGAAGCTGTTCCGGTATCGGAGCTGAATATCGGTTTAAAATGTGGTGGTTCTGATGGTTTTTCAGGAATTACAGCCAATCCGCTGGTGGGGGCTTTCTCCGATTTTCTGGTGGCGCAGGGCGGAACAACAATCCTTACCGAAGTACCTGAAATGTTTGGTGCCGAAACGCTGCTGATGGAGCGCGCTCAGGACAAAGTGGTGTTTGATAAAACGGTGAGCCTTATCAACGATTTTAAAGATTATTACCTGCAACATAATTTGCCGGTTTACGAAAATCCGTCGCCGGGAAATAAAAAAGGGGGTATTTCAACCCTCGAAGATAAGTCGCTGGGATGTACCCAAAAAGGAGGAACCGCAACAGTGGTCGACGTGTTGAAATATGCCGAGCCTTTAAAAACAAAAGGTTTGAATTTGTTATCGGCACCGGGAAATGACTTGGTGGCTGCATCGGCACTGGGTTTTAGTGGTTGTCAGATGGTACTGTTTACCACAGGCCGCGGAACACCGTTTGGTAGTTTTGTGCCTACCATGAAAATTTCTACCAACTCGGATTTATACAACAAAAAGAAAAACTGGATAGATTTTAACGCCGGCACTTTGCTCGAAGGCAAAACCATGGACGAACTGCTGGAAGACTTTGTTCAGTTTATTATTGAAGTAGCCAGTGGCAAACAATTAAACCACGAAAAAACCGGGTTTAAAGAAATTGCCATTTTTAAAACAGGCGTAACGTTATAGCTACCATAATTGAGAAGTATTATTGAGATCCCTGCAGCCAGTGGTTGTGGGGATTTTTTTATTCTGTTGCCTGATGTTCCAGCACCTGTCCTGCAGCTTCAAGTTTGGTTTTTATTTCCTCATACTGAAGTTCGTGGATGGGCCTATCTTCTTCTATTGACATTGCGGCAATCATCGCAGCACTTTGCCCGAGTATCATAAAAACGGGCTCCATTCTTATCGATCCGAATGCTATGTGCGAGCTCGAAACAGCCACTGGGACTATCAAATTTTTACACTCTTCCTGTTTTGGCAGAATCGATCCCAAAGCAATTTGATAAGGCAAATGCGGATGAACGCCAATGTCGCCTTCGTTTTGCACAAAACCTTCGGGAGTTATGTAACGCTGTGTGTTGTGCGAGTCCATAGTATACGAGCCCATTCCGATAGAGTAGGGAATCGCTGATTTTCCCAGCACTTCATTTTCTGTCATAACAAATTCGCCAATCATACGTCTGGCTTCACGAACATAAATTTGATGGGGCCAGTTTCTGTTGTCGGTAAATTCGTCTTTTGCCAGCCCCCATTGTTTCATTTCATCTTGTATTTGTGCAGGAATGCGTGGATCGGTTGCATAAAAATAGAGCAATCCTTTTTGGTAGTTTTCGTGTTCGCGAATAATCTCAGCCCGGCGCTCGTATGTGGCTTCAGGGTAGTCATAATTCATCCCGATATTATCGAAACTAAACGGACCATGATTGTTTACATCGGTTTTGTGGTTTGGAATCGGATCGAATTTATTAAATGTCTCTCGCCATCCATGGTTTAATACCCGAACCAGTAGCTCGTATTGTGCAGGATCGTAATTCTCCGGCTGTTCAAAAGGAATACGGTTTTCAGGAACTCTCGTCAGGCATATCCTGAAACAATAGGCCTGGATACGTTTGTCGTTATCGCCTTTTTCCCCCAGATCTTCCGTTGATATGCGGGGCAAAACGCCACTTGCCGGATTGCCGGGAACAACATAAGGACTGATGTTCATGTTACCGAAATGATGTCCGTGATGAAGTACACCTGTTTGGATGCCATTCCATTGTTCATTGTAAACTTCATTGGCTTCGCGGCCAACGTGGTAATTTATGCCCGCTGCAGCCATTAAATCGCCTTCGTAGGTGGCGTCGATAAATATTTTTGCTGTATACTTTTCTCCATTCAGCATGGTAATCGAAACGATTTTGCCGTTTTGCATCACAACTCCATTTTCTCGGTCGAGCCAACGATCTCTGAAAACCTGGATGTTATTTTCGCTGATAAAATCTTCAAAAACCTGCTCGGCTACGTGAGGCTCAAAAATCCACATGGTACGTTTGTCGCCATCAATTGCCGGTGTTCCCTGCCCGGTATTGCCATATTCTTCGCGCTTTTCCCATTGCCAGGCTTCCTCGCTTTGATAATGCGAATACACACGCTGATAAAACTCTCTTGCGAGTCCGCCAATTACAACCTTATTTCCGGTGTCGGTAAAACCAAGTCCGCTCGATGTAAGTCCTCCAAGGTGTTTGTCGGGGCATACAATTACAACCGACTTATTCATTTTTGACAACTGAACAGCAGCAGTTACTGCAGCCGACGTGCCACCATAGATAACAACATCGGCATTTGTGAGCGTTGCATTTTGATTGGGTTTACAACTTACTAACAGAAATACAAGGTAGCAGAAGAAAGGAATGAGACGTTTAGTTTTCATTGGTAATTAGGTTTAGTTAAAAGCAGCAAACGGATTTGTTTTGTAGATCTGTGGAATAATAATCCGTTTACAGGATGAAGTTAAGTTTTGATTTTGAGGGAACAAAATATTTAAAATAAAAAAAGGGGCGAATGTTGTTCGCCCCTTTTTCATTTTTTTATTCCATTCCGATTGGTGCTCCTTGCGGAGGCATTACCTCTCGTGCGATCTTAAATTTTTCAGGATATTCATCAAATAATTTGATTCTTGACATAGCATAACCATAATGTGCTTTAATGCTGCCGCTTGTGGATGCGTATTTCTGTGTTGAGTATAAAAGCAGGTCCTGCAATTTTAGCCAGGCGATGGCTTTTACTTCGGTTGAGGCAGCATCGTCGGTTGCGAGAGCAGCAAGATAAGTCAGGAATGAATTATCAACTACTTTTTGCAATTCTCCGTAGTAGCCGTCTGACTTTTCTGCTTTCCAGGTAGCTGAAATAATTTCATCCAGTACTGAGTTCAAACCCGGTAACTCCGCATTTCGACTGTGGTATTCCAGCATACGTTGCGCTCTTCGCGAGTCGGTAATTTCGCTAAAAACCATGTTTGCAAGTGCTTCTGCAGCACTTAGCGGGTCGAATGTTGTTCCGGTTTTTGATTGCACATTTTCAGCCTGACTCCTGTAATACCCCATCGGTTGCGGAGGAATTAATTCCAATATATTTTCAGGAATAGCGAGTGCCTCCGGAGTAAGAGCAGCAAGTAGTGCATCCAGTGCTTTCTTTTGTTCTTCGGCCGGAACCATTTTAGCGATAAACTGGTCGCCGCCTTTTAATGCATATCTGTAATTCAGTCCGCCCAATACTTTTGCCGAAGCAGTTATCTGGTAGCGGTGGAAATAGTAAATGGGTACCAGAACATTCTCAAGTGTAGCATAAGGAGTGCCTGCCGGGATGGTATTCTCTCCAAAATTGTAGAGCGCAATTTTTCTAATCTCCATCATCCGAAGCAGTTCATCGTATGGATTTTCGCCGTTATCCCATTGGTGCGTGTACGGATGAACACCGCTTGCTGATGTGGCATCGGATAAAAAAGAAAGGCCATTTTCCATACTTTTTGAAAGGATCTTATTCAACTCGGCTTTTTCATCGGTACCTTCAGGAAACTGAGAGTAACCATAGGCAATTGAAACTTTGTCCCATTCACCGATTTTATCATCGTAAGCTTCCGAAAGATCGATTTCACCATCTGTAACTTTAACCAGTGGTTGCGGGTAATCCATTACCGATGTTCGTCCTTCGGAACTTGAACTGTAAGCGTGCGAAAGTCCGATGGTGTGTCCAACTTCGTGAGCCCCTAATTGCCGGATACGAGCCAATGCCATTTCTTTGGCGCGCTCCACTTCTTTTGCATCTCCACCATACGGAGAAATCAATCCCTGGGCAATCATAAAGTCCTGTCGGATACGCAAAGAACCCAGCGAAACATGACCTTTCAGAATTTCACCGGTGCGTGGATCTGTCACAGATGATCCATACGACCAACCACGTGTTGAGCGGTGTACCCATTGAATTACGTTGTAGCGAACATCTAACATGTCAGCACCTTCGGGCATTTCTTTTACAATAAATGCATTTTTAAAACCCGCAGCTTCAAATGCTTGGTTCCACCAGCTGGCACCTTCAATAAGTGCTGATTTTATTGGTTTCGGCGCTCCCCGGTCGACGTAATAAATTATAGGCTCAACCGGCTCGCTGATGGCTGCATTTGGATCTTTCTTTTCCAGACGGTGGCGACGAATAAAGCGTTTCATTATCGGTTCGTCAATTGGAGTAGCATAATCCATGTAGCTAATTCCTCCATAGCCGGCACGCGGATCAAATTCGCGTTTTTTATAATTGTCGTCAGGTAATTCAATAAATGAATGGTGTTGCCTGATCGTTACCGCATCAGCTGAGGGAGTAACACTGCCCACCAATCTTCCCGAAGGTTTTCCGGTGAAGGTAAGTATGGCCTCAAATTCGCTGTTTTTAGGGAAACTTTTCAAACCATCCTCATAAATGGCTGATCTCGATTTCTCAAGTTTGTAGCTGCCTTGCAGCGTGGCCGCAACACGTCCACGATCTTCGAGCAGAAAATCGGTAGCATCAACGTAATAAGTGCCGTTTTCTTCTTTACTAATGGTAAATCCCCATAAAACAGAAGTGGCAAAAGCATCGTCAACAGCTTTTACCTCATCGAGATTACTGCTTGAGGCTCGGTAATCATAATTTACCTCTGTTAGTAGAAGTTTGTTGCCGGCTTTAACAAACTTAACAACGTGTGTTCCTGTTAATTTTCCGCGATCGAGACCAAGGTCGTTTGAACCCACTCCTGAGGCCAGCGACGTAACATATAAAAATTCGGTGTCGAGTTGCTTTATTGCCAACTCAACTTTGCCGTCATCTTCGTTATAAGTGAAATTAAAAAAGCCGGAGTACTCCCGGGCAGTTGCTTCAGATATGCCAATGATAATGGCGATAAATAAAATTAGTAAGGATTTTGTTTTCATTTTGTGTATGCAAAAAGTAATTGATTTGGCTCTGAAAGTAGCAATAATTTGCAATAAAGTCGTCCATGGTGTCAAAACTCTAATAAAAGCTTAATTATTCAATATAAGTAATAGGCAAAAAGGTGCTTTTTGATTAGTGTTAAAAAATTTTCAACCTGTTGTCAAATACATGAGCTAAAATTCCTCATCTCGGATATAAATTTATCTTTGTCTATTGCAAAATCTTTTTTTTGTAAAACTGAACTTGAAACCGAAAGAAAGACAATTTTCAATTTAATACTAAACCGTAGTTAAAAGCTACACTAAAATTTATCATCTTATGAGCAGTATTTTTATTATAGTGCCAATTGCCTCGATTTTGGCATTGGTATTTGCCTGGATATTCTTCAAATCTATGATGAAGAATTCAGAAGGTACTGACAGAATGAAGGAAATTGCACAGCACGTTCGTGACGGTGCAATGGCATATCTGAGACGACAGTACAAAGTAGTATTTATCGTTTTTGTGGTTCTGTTTATACTACTAGCCATAATGGCATTCTTCAAAGTTCAAAACCCGTTTGTTCCTATCGCATTCCTTACCGGTGGTTTTTTCTCCGGATTGTGTGGATTCCTTGGAATGAAAACCGCAACTTTTGCATCGGCACGTACCGCTCACGGAGCCTCGCAGTCGTTAAACAAAGGCTTGCAGGTCGCTTTTCGTAGTGGAGCCGTAATGGGATTGGTTGTTGTAGGTTTTGCACTTCTCGATATCGCAGCCTGGTATTTATTTTTGAGCGAGGTGGTTTTCACACCCGATCATATGATAAATGGTTTGCATTTTCTGGGTCTTGACTTTGTGCATGCAGGAACTACTGAACAACAAAAGTTAGTTGAGATTACAACAACGATGCTTACTTTCGGAATGGGAGCATCTACACAGGCTTTGTTTGCGCGTGTTGGGGGTGGTATTTATACCAAAGCTGCCGACGTTGGTGCCGATCTTGTAGGTAAAGTTGAAGCCGGTATTCCTGAGGACGATCCGCGTAACCCAGCAACTATTGCCGATAATGTAGGTGATAACGTAGGTGATGTGGCCGGTATGGGAGCCGACCTTTACGAATCGTACGCAGGTTCTATTTTGGCAACAGCCGCGCTTGGTGCTGCACTTCCTGCCATTGCATTGGAAAGTGCTAATATCGATCCGATTAAAGCTGTTACAGCTCCAATGATTGTGGCTGCTATTGGTATCATCTTGTCGATTATTGGTATTTACATGGTTCGTACAAAAGAATCGGCAACACAGAAAACCTTATTACGTGCATTGTTTATCGGAACTTTTGGTAGTTCTGTTCTTATCCTGATCGCATTGGTTGGTCTTGCATTTGCAGGATGGATTACCTGGGGTGTTTTCTGGGCAGTTATTATTGGTTTGGCAGCCGGTGTTATTATCGGTCAGGCTACCGAATATTATACATCTGACGAGTACAAACCAACAAAAGGTATTGCCGAGCAGGCTCAGCAAGGTCCGGCTACAACTATTATCGACGGAATTGCCGTAGGTATGAGTTCAACATGGATTCCTGTTGTTACTATTGTTCTTGGAATTATGGGGGCGTTCTACGCTGCCGGTGGAGCATCGCAGTTTGCCATGGGAGTTTACGGAATTGGTTTTGCCGCGGTAGGAATGCTTTCTACTTTAGGTATTACTTTGGCAACTGATGCTTTTGGTCCGATTGCTGACAATGCCGGTGGTAACGCCGAAATGGCGGAACTTGATCCTGAGGTTCGTGAGCGTACCGATGCTTTGGATATGCTTGGAAATACAACTGCTGCAACCGGTAAAGGTTTTGCAATCGGTTCTGCGGCTCTTACCGCAATGGCACTTATTTCTGCCTATATGGAGGAAGTTCGTTTGTGGTTTGGTAAAATTGCCAAAGGTGGTGAAGGTTTTGTTACAAAAGGACAATATATTTTCTACAACGATGTGGCTCCTGCCGTTCATGATGGAATGCAGACCGTGAAAATTTCGGCTGCATCAGTAAAAGATTTTTCAGCTGCTTACGATATTACACTTTTCAACCCAATGTTTCTTGGTGGTATTTTCCTTGGATCAATGATGGCTTTCTTGTTCAGTGCACTTACAATGAAAGCTGTAGGTCGTGCTGCTTCGGCAATGGTTGAGGAAGTGCGTCGTCAGTTCCGCGAAATTAAAGGTATATTGGAAGGAACAGGAACTCCTGAGTATGCAAAATGTGTTGAAATTTCAACAAAAGGTGCACAACGCGAAATGTTGTTGCCTTCGTTAGTAGCCATAATCGTTCCGGTGATTGTTGGAGCTGCTATGGGAGTTGCCGGAGTTATCGGCTTGTTGGCTGGCGGATTGACTGCAGGATTTACTTTGGCGGTATTTATGAACAACTCAGGTGGTGCCTGGGATAACGCTAAAAAATTCATCGAAAAAGGAAACTACGGTGGAAAAGGTAGCGAAGCTCACCACGCAAGTGTTGTTGGAGATACTGTTGGTGATCCTTTTAAAGATACTTCAGGACCATCGTTGAATATCCTTATCAAATTAATGACTATGGTTTCGGTTGTAATGGCAGGTTTAACTGTAACATTAAGTTTGCTGTAAGAAATACTTGAGAACGAAATACAAAACCATCTGTCGGAAGGCAGGTGGTTTTTTTCGCCCCATATTTTTCTTGCCGATATTTTTAATTTCACCAACAGAATTGGGAATATCTCTATCGCACATAAACAAAATTTAACTTCTTAAATGAACAAATTATTTGTAAATTCAGTTACACTTAAAAAACGTAAAAATTCTAATCAATAAAAATACTACCATGGCAAATCTTACAACAACTTATATGGGTGTAGAGTTAAAAAATCCACTCATTCTTGGAGCAAGTAACCTTGTATCAAAACCCGATGTAATAAAACAAATTGAAGAAGCAGGAATCGGAGCAATCGTTTACCGTTCGCTTTTTGAGGAGCAAATTCAGTTGGAGAGTCTTCAGATGGATGAACAACTTAGTGAGTACGAAGAACGAAATGCTGAAATGACTGATCTGTTTCCCGGATTGAAACACGCCGGACCAAAAGAGCATTTATATAATGTTGAGAAACTGGTAAAAAGTGTTGATGTACCAGTGTTTGCCAGCTTAAATGCCATTTACGAACCAACCTGGGTTGAATATGCTCAGGAACTGGAGAAAACAGGAGTGGCAGGCTTGGAAATAAACCTTTACGCCGTGCCGGGTTATTTTGAAGTTACCGGCGAAACGATAGAAGATAAACAGGTACAAATTGTTAAAGCGATAAAACAAGTTGTAAAAATACCGGTAAGTGTAAAGATGAGTTTGTTTTACACCAATCCGTTAAATTTTATTAAGAAAGTTGATGAAGCCGGTGCTGATGGTTATGTGCTTTTTAACCGCTTTTTCCAGCCCGAAATTGACATTGAAAAAGAAGAATACTTTTATCCCTGGGAATTGAGCAACCCGAAAGACCAGATGATAAGTTTGCGTTATGCAGGACTGTTACATGGGAATGTTGAAGGAAGTGTTTGTGTGAGCCGCGGTATTTACGATGCCAACGATGTAATTAAAATGCTACTTGCAGGTGCCGATGTGGTACAAATGGTAAGTACAATTTACCGCAATTCTCCTTCAGTAGTGTCTGATATACTAATGGATATGAATAAATGGATGGACGAAAAAGGATATAAAACGCTTGATGATTTCAGAGGAAAACTTTCGCGGAAAAACATGAAAGATCCGTTTGCTTATCAGCGTGCACAATATGTTGATATATTAACAAAGTCAGATGATATTTTCAAAAAATATCCGATGGTTTAATAGAGTACATTTTTCGTAGCATAAAAAAATTGGCCTTTATACTTTCCAATAAACTGTATCGTAATTCAATAAACAAGGTTAAATCAATTTGCACTTGAGGATAAAATAACTTCTCATTTTTACTCCTTGAAATTTAAAAATAGAATTCAACTTTTTAACGGTATTGTACGGATTTCCAGGGGTGGCAATCGTTATTTGAAAGTATTTAATTATAGTAAATTGCGGTACTCTAGCTAAACAAAAAATAAATTTATTGTATAAATATGCATTAAAAGTTGATAAAGATATCCATAAGTCTTAAATTGTAGAAAATTGGACGCACCTCAGAACAAAACATCTGGTTTTCGAGCGTTAGGCACTTGCTCAAAATGATAACGACCTGGGGTTTTCCGTAAAATCATTTAAAAGAAAAAGAATTGTAAATGAAAAAAGCTACAACAAGAAGACTGTTTCTTAGAACAGCCGGAATTACTGCAGCCGGAATTACAACGATGCCTTCGGCTTTTGCAATGAACAGTTTCTCTAACGCAGAGAACCTAACGGTCCCAAGTTTGGAAAAAGCAACGGAGATCATGAATCAAACAAAGAAGGTTCACGAACACGTTTTGATACATGGTTTGGTTGTCGACAAAGTGAGTAAGGAGCCAATTAAAAATGCACAGCTTGAAGTTTGGCATCAATCAAATGAGCCAGGCAAGTTTGCTTTTCATTCACGGTTAATTACCGATGAAAATGGCAGATACAATTTTTCAACCAAACGTCCGGGCAAATTAAAAGGCAAATCGCCTCGTATTAATTTTAAGCTCTCGAAGCCTGATTCCAGTTATACTACCGAGCTAATTGTAACTGATTTTGGTGCACACATTACCGATAACCACTGGGTGCTTAATCAACAAATGGGGGAACAGTTATTTCCCCGGCAAGTCGACCGTGAGTCGCATACCGAATTCACATTTAACTTATCGATTTAATTATTAACAATAAAAATTAGAATTATGGATCCCTTTATTGGACAAATTATAATGTTTGGCGGCAATTTTGCGCCTCGAGGCTGGGCTTTTTGTGATGGCCAATTATTACCTATAGCACAATACTCAGCCTTATTCTCTATTTTAGGAACGACTTATGGCGGCGATGGCCGAACCACTTTTGCTTTACCCGATCTTCGGGGTAGGGTGGCAATGCATCCGGGTAGCGGACCAGGATTAACACCTCGAACTTTGGGACAAAAAGCAGGTGCTGAAAACGTTACATTAAACATTAATCAAATTCCTTCGCACTCACATGGCGGAACCGGAACAATTCAGGCAGCATCAGGTCAACCCGATGAATCGACACCAATTGGAACTGTTCCAGCCTCACTAACAAATGGAACCGAAGGTTATGCCGAATCATCCAATGGAACAATGAAAGCTGATGGTGTAACATTAAATATTCAAAACACTGGAGGAAGTCAATCGCACACTAATATTCAGCCTTTTGGTTGCGTGAATTTTATAATTGCATTACAGGGGATATTCCCATCACGAAATTAATACCTTAGATTATGGAGCCATTTATAGGACAAATTATAATGTTTGGCGGTAATTTTGCGCCTAGAGGTTGGGCTTTTTGCGATGGCCAATTATTAGCTATTGCACAAAACACAGCACTATTTTCAATATTAGGAACTACTTATGGCGGCGATGGCCGAACTACCTTTGCATTACCCGATCTTCGCGGGAGAATTGCAATGCATCCGGGGCGCGGACCGGGATTATCTGATTACAGATTAGGAGAGAAAGGCGGCATTGAAAATGTTACTTTAAATGTAAATCAAATGCCTTCTCATACGCATAATGGAGCCGGGACAATACAAGCGGCTTCCGGCCAGCCCGATGAATCTACACCTATTGGAGCTGTTCCCGCATCGTTAACAAATGGGACGGAAGGATATGCTGAATCAGCAAATGGAGCAATGAAAACTAACGGTGTTGCATTAACTATTGATAATGCAGGAGGAAGCCTTCCACATACCAATGTTCAGCCTTTTAATTGCGTGAATTTTATAATAGCGCTAGTGGGAGTTTATCCTTCACGAAGCTAAATCCCAAACTCTTTTCCTTTTAAATATGAATTCAATTTAAAACTCTCAATATGAAGAAAATTTTACTTCTGGCAGTGGCGCTAGTGGTTGCATTTGTAACTTTTGGTCAAACTGTATTACTTACCGAAGATTTTGAAACTGATGGAGAAGGTAGCCGGTATCTATCGTCAACTTTCTCGAATTGTACAAATAACGATTATTTTTTACGTACGAATGTAAATCCATATATATGCTCAACTACAGGTTTTGGAAATGCTTTAACCAATGTGCAGGGAAGCTATTATTGGGTTTCGGAAGATATCGAATCAGTTGATAACCCAAACGGCACTTTTGCTACCTTAACGCTGAATCCCTTAAATGTTTCCTCCTATTCCAATATTACAGTATCTGTGTTTCTTGCTGAAGGCAAGGCTGACGGGATAAGGTGGGAAACGGATGATGTGGTAGAAATACAGACCAGTTGGGATGGCGGAAGTTATGTAACCATTGGCCGGTTTGTTGGCGATGATGAATTTGGTGGCTACCTCCGGGAAGATACCAACCTTGATGGTGTAGCCGATGCGGCTGCTCCAACTGTTGGGCTGGCGTTTACCAACTTTACGTACAGTGTGCCGGGCGGTGGAACAAATCTTTCGGTACGGATGTATCTTGGTGGCCACGATGGAAGTGAAGAACTTGCATTCGATCAGATTGTGGTGAGCGGAGATGCGGGAGCTCCTGCAAATTATGCACCGGTTTTGGCTAATATAGAATCTGCCGGACTGATATACAACGAAGGTGATGCTCCGCTAACAATTACAAATGCTCTCACTGTTTCAGATATCGACAATACAAATCTCGATAGTGCTTTTGTTGAAATCTGCACCGGATTTTCTCCGGCCGAGGATGTTTTGTCGTATAGTGCTTTAGGAGGTATTTCAGGTTCGTTTGATTCTGTTACAGGAAAATTGAAACTTACTGGAAATTCATCAGTAGCTAACTATCAGTCGGTATTAAGAAGCGTTCAATACCAGAATACCAATACAACAAATCCGTCGAATGTTACCAGAGAAATTTGTTTTTCAGTAAGCGATGGAACTGATGTCAGCAATGTTGCAATGCGCACTGTAAGTCTAATGGATGTAATTACTGAGGAGGTTTGTTTACCTTTTGCCGAAAGCTTTGAACAGGATGGAGAAGGGATTTCCTATGTGTCGAATACTTTTGATGATTCGCCCAATCCTGATTTCTTTTTAAGAACAAATACACAACCGGCCGGACATGCGGAGAGTGTAAGTGGTTTTGATGGAAGTTATTTCTGGGCCAGCGAAGATGTGATAAGTACTGCATCAGGCGATAATCCCGGAATTATTGAATTTGCTCCGATGAATATTATCGGAAACTCGAGTTACACTTTTAACATCTTAATGGGAACCAGTAATAGTAATGGTTTTAGGTGGGAACAAACCGATAATATTATTCTGCAATACAATATTGATGATGCAGGCTGGAATACATTTGGCCTGTTTCAGGGCGACGATCCGTTTGGAGGCGATTTAAGGTTAGACCTGGATAACGACACTGATACTGTTGGAGGAGGTGGCCCTTATGGTACAACTGTTCCAAATGGATCATTGTCTGATTTTGAGTTTACCTTTTCTGGAACCGGGAGTGAAATGAAAATCAGAATTGTAATAGAGCAAGACGGTGGTTCGGAAGAATTAGTATTCGATAACATTCGAATCAGTGGCGATGTCTCGGAGGCTTTGTCTTGTGCCGATACAACTGTTTTTCTGGATGAATTTGGTGATGTTTTAATATCGGCTGATTACCTTACGTCAACAAGTACTGCAAATTGTGGTGTTGATTCGGTTCTGCTGGATGTTTATGATTTTACGTGTGCCGATATTGGTGATAATTCAGTAACAGTAACTGTTTATCATTCAAATAGTACGACCTCAACATGTAACTCAACTGTAACGATAGTCGATACTACTGCTCCCGAAGTCGTATGTCAGAATATTTCAGTGTACCTCGATAGTTTTGGTGTAGCAACTATTGACTCAATAGATGTAGACGGAGGTTCTTCAGATAATTGTTCAGTGGCTAAGTTTAGTGTCGATAGTAGCAGTTTTGATTGTAGTGAGCTTGGAGCAAACTCAGTAATACTTACCGTTGAAGACGAAAGTGGAAACACAGCTCAATGTACTTCAACCGTTACAGTTTTCGATACAATTGCTCCGGTTGTATTAGCCTCTAATATCACTGTTACACTCGACGGGACCGGATCGGCAAGTATCATTCCTGCCGATATCGACGATGGTTCAACCGATAATTGTGGAGTCGCATCCATGTCGCTCGACACCATTAGTTTCGATTGTAGCGATGTTGGAGCGAATACGGTGTTTTTAACCGTCACTGACGGGAGTGGAAATGCATCGCAGGCAATGGCAACTGTTACAGTTAAGGATACTTTGGCAATTGATTGTGTTGTTAATCAGTTTGAAAATGCCGGGCTAAATTGTGAGTTTATGGTTCCCAATTATATTTCTCAGGCAACTATTACTGCAAGCTGCAGTCTCGATACGATTTATCAGGTACCGGCGGCAGGGAGCCTGGTTGGTGTTGGAGATACAACAGTAACAATTACAGTTGAGGCAGGAAGTTTATTTACTCAATGTAGTTTTAACTTAAATGTGGAAGGAGCAAATCCTGATTTTTCAGCCGATCAAACTTCAGTTTGTAGAGAAACGGAAATCTCATTCACTGATTTGTCTGCCGATGCAGTTAGCTGGGTTTGGGATTTTGGTGATGGATCATCGTTGGACTCCACACAAAATCCAACACATACTTATTCTTCGCCTGGTACTTATACAGTTAGCTTGGAGGCAACAAGTTCACTAGGGTGTACTGAAACCATTATAAAAAATGCTTTCGTTACAATTCATCCGCCATTAGCACGGTTTACAGCTAATCCAACTTTTGGATTAACATTGCCGCATACCGTATTTTTTACCGACCAGTCAACATTGCCCGATACCTGGTTTTGGGATTTTGGTGATGGTTCAACGTCAACTGCTCAAAATCCGATACATTCTTATACGGCATTTGGAAGCTATAAAGTTCTTTTAACAGTTACCGATACTATTTACGGTTGCAGTGATACCGTTTCAACTGTTATTAAAGTTGCTCAGGATACTACGCCTCCTGATTTTAATTGTCCGATTGATACTTTTGCTTACGCAGATGTTGATTGTCAGGCTGAGCTTGGCGATTATACTCTAGCTGCCAATATCGTTGATGATTACGATCCTTCTCCTGTTATTGAACAATATCCCGCAGCCGGAACGATGTTCAGTGATTCCATTTGGGTAACGATTAAAGCTTCGGATTTTTCAGCAAATATCGACTCGTGTTCATTTTGGGTAATTGCATCAGATACAATCAACCCAGTTGTGAGTTGTAAAGATACAGTTCTTTATTTAGGAGAAACCGGGCAAGTGACATTAAATGCATATGACATTGATAATGGTTCTACCGATAATTGTGGAATTGCATCAATGGAACTGAGCCAGTCGGTATTTACAGGGGGTGATGCCGGCATAAACACTGTTGGATTAATTGTTACCGATGTAAACGGTAATTCTGCAACCTGCAATTTCCAGGTTACAATAAGGGATACTATTGCTCCGGAAATAACCTGTCAGGGATTTGGAATTGTATTGGATAAAGATGGGTATACCCGGATTTACCCGGGTTTCGCACTAAACAGTGCTTATGATGCTGGAGGAATTGTTTCGTATAGTTTGGATAAAGTGAGGTATAATTGTAGTGATGTTGGTGAAAATACAGTAACCGTAACAGTGAAAGATTATGCTGGAAATATCGCCACATGTACCTCTGATTTTACAATATTTGATGCACATGGTCCGGAAATATCATGCAAGGACATTGACATTTTGTTAAATGCACAAGGTGTCGCAAACGTTGATCCGGCAATGGTTGATGATGGCTCAAGTGATGCGTGTGGAATTGCGGGAATGGAATTGTCGCAGAGCACTTTCACCGGAGCCGATCTGGGCGAAAATGCAGTTTATCTGTATGTAACCGATGTTAACGGTAATACCGATAGCTGCCTGGCGGTTGTTACCGTAAGCGATGAAATTGCCCCGGTAGCGAATTGTAACAGCATTGATGTTTTTGTGAATGATATAAGCGGTTATGCGCTAAACAGCGTCGACTTGGCTATGCTTGCTGCCGGAAGTACAGATAATGCGACATCGTTCGATAGTCTTACTATTGAAGCAAACCCATCAGTATTTACCTGCGAGCAGATTGGCGACTCGGTAACAGTAGAAATTACTGTAATTGACGAGGCTGGAAATGAAAGCAGTTGTGAAACCACAGTTTTTGTAAACTACCAACTGGCGCTTGAAGTTGAAGATATCGAAGTAAGCCTGGACTCCGGACAGTGTGAAACAGCTGTTTCTTATCCCGGTGTATTTACCTCAGAAAGTTGTGCTGTATTAACTCAGCTGGAAGGTTTGGGAGCTGAAGGAATGTTCCCTGCCGGAACAACGGTTGAAACATGGGAAGTAGTTCTGGGAGAAAGTATTGATACTGTTTCGTTCTCGGTAGTGGTTACACCTGTGGAATTTGCTCCAACGCTTAACACGGTAAACGATACAACTGTTTCGGAAGACGAGGTGTTGGTTGTTGAACTGACAGGAATAAGTGATGGAGGCGATTGTTTACCGCAGGAACTGGTAATAAGTGCCGAAAGCCTGAATGCCGACCTGATTGAATCGATAGCAGTAACTTACGAGCAGGGTGACTCAACAGCCGAACTTTCAATAACCTTTATAGCCGAACAAAGTGGAGAAGCAGAGGTTGTTGTATTGGTAGAAGACGAATCGGGAGCAATAGTGACAGATACTTTTGCTGTAATTGTAGAGTCTGTTAACGATGCACCTACACTTGTTGCAGCAATTGCCGACAGGGAAGTACAGGCCGAAGATGTATTGAGTGTCTCGATAAGCCGTACATTAGGCGATGTGTTTGATGATGCCGATGGAGATGAGCTAAGCTGGATATTTATGTCGGAAGAAGATACAGTATACAGCTGGATGAGTGTGAATGAACTTGCATCAGAATATGTGCTTGATTTCTCACCCACACAAGCCGATACCGGTTGTTACACAATAATTGTACAGGTAAGCGATACGTCAGGATTAACGGCGAGCGACAGTTTTGAGGTTTGTATTACTGCCATTCCTGTGGGAGTTGCTAATATTGATCAGTCAGCATTTAACGTCAATATATATCCCAATCCATCAAAAGGTTTGGTAAGTATTGAAATGGAAACAAGCTCAGTTGAAGAGACAGAAGTTTCGGTAAGCAATGTTGCCGGGGCAGAAGTGTTGCGCCGCACATTTATTGCAGGCGATCATATTCAGCTTGATCTTTCGGAGAATGTTAGTGGCATGTACCTGATGCGCATTACACAAGGTGGAAAACATGCAATTAAAAAGCTAATATTGGATAAGAACTAATCATTAAATAGATTAAACATAAAGAAGCAGGGGCCATTAGGTCTCTGCTTTTTTTATGTAAAATAATTTGAAGTGGTTTTTTGTACTATTGTTTAATAATGTGTTTAAATTTTATTTATAGTAGAAAATCGTGTAATACCATATGTTTCTCTTTTTATAGTTAATGACTCACTCTGGCATTGAGTTTTGTAATTCGCAAATAATTAGCCATATGGGCATGGTTGGAGGTGTCTTTTAGGTAAAATGCTGAGTGATAAATCAGCATAAAGAGTAGAGGCATATCAGTGATTGTATTGATAATTAGGTCTGTTTTTTTTGTAAGATTTGTGCTATCGGGACTTAGATGATTTTTCAGTAGATATGAATTAATTCAAACTGCCGGAAAGAAAAAAAACAAACCACAAAAAATCAAATATGAAGAACATTTACAAGATTGTTTTAAAACCACATTGTGTCAGGTATTTGCATTTACTTCACCAGTATTAAAAGAGCTCACTACTAAAAATCTGTTCTTAGATTTTTTACGACAAATATTTCTTCCAAACTTATAGAAATCTACAAGGTGTGGTGAAATATTAAGTACCTATCGAAGAGCTATCTAGAGCCAGTTTTAGTGGTTGGTAGCCAGATCGAAATATTCGGCAGGTATTTTTTTATACAGCAAATGAAGTTTAACCTAACTAAAGAAGATAGACGATGCTTTATGTTGACACAAAATTTAAAAAGCTAAAGAGACAAGTAACATTGACAGTTTTTGCCATTGTTTTTGTTTTATTTTCATCAAATAGTGCTAACGCCCAGTCATTAACAACAAATCCAGTAGGTAGTTATGAAGCAGCTTCAAGCGGAGCATCAGTAAACGTGGGTGCAACGGTTACAGTTGGTACAGGCAGTACAACACTTACTGCAGCAACTATTGATATTGCAGGGAATTATAGTTCAGGAGATGTTCTAAAGATTAACAATTCAACAAGTGGCACAGATAGTGGCTTAAGTTTTTCATTCAATTCCGAAACAGGAACTATGAACATCTCCGGAATAGCTAATGAAGCGACTTATCAGACTGTTCTGCGAAAGGTAACTTTTAATACCACATCAACTAACACCAGTTTACGTACCATAACCTTTAGTTTAAATGCTGCGGTTCCATATAGTGGCAATGGGCACTATTACGAATTTATAAACGATCCTGTTAATTGGTTTACCGCGGTAACTAATGCAGCTGGAAGAACATATTTTGGATTACAGGGGTATTTGGTCACTGTAACTTCATCTGGTGAAAGTGATTTTGTAAAAGGTAAATTGGCCGGAGCACAAGGTTGGCTCGGTGCCAGTGATGCCGCAAATGAAGGCGAATGGAAGTGGGTAACAGGCCCTGAAGGTGCCGCAAATGGGGGGAATGGAACTTTATTAGTTTATACAAATTGGAATGATGGGGAACCAAACGACGCAAACGGTGAAGACTATGGACAATTTGTAACGTCGGGCATGTGGAACGATCTTAACGGTACTTCAGGCTTAGGTTATGTTGTTGAATACGGAGGATCCTCAGGCGATCCGGCAGTACAAATTTCTGATGATGTAACAGTAGTTGTTGTTACCAACCCTACAGGAGTCTCAGCAACAGAAACTACCATTTGTCAGGGAGAAAGCACAACGCTAACAGCACAAGGAACACAGGGCACGGTGCATTGGTACACCGGTAGTTGTGGCGGTAGCCAAGTTGGAACCGGTAATACAATTGCCGTTTATCCATTGCAGACAACTACTTACTATGCCCGCAACGAAGTGGATGGCACATACAGCACAGGGTGCGCATCAATAACAATTACAGTTAATCCGCTTTTGCAATATCGCAGTAAGCAAAGTGGCGATTGGAGAGTGGCAGGCAACTGGGAACAATTTAATGGTACTAGTTGGGTAACAGCCACAAGCTATCCCGGCGAAATAAGTAATGAGTGCGGCTCGCCAATCGTTACAGTTCAATCAACGCATACAATGACATTGTATTCAGGTTCAATTTCAATTCCTAACCTCAGTATTGAAACAGATGGCTTGGTTCGGAAAAATACGATTGCAACACTTGAGATTGTTGATCAGCTGATTATGAAGGAAGATGCTGATGGTGGAATTCAAGTTGTATCAATTGAATTGTAGAAATACATTAACAACAAAATCCTTCAAGTTCAAGAATAGGACAAACTGCTTTTAAATACATACCTGGAATGAGAAATATGAAACAAAACCGCGGAAAATACATCCAACTACTCTTTTTGTTGGCATTTGGATTCGCGCTTGGTGCCCATGCACAAACAAATCCCAAAAACTTGGTTTTTATTGACAAGTCGCTATCCGACGTAGAATTTCTGGCCGACAATATTGATTTGCCATCATCGCAAATTATCTATATTGATTCAGAGAATTATGAAGGATTAGCAAAAGTTAATGATGAGATTCAGAAATATGACGATATTCAATCGATTCATATTGTTGGGCATGGTAAACATGCAGAGTTATTTATAGGACATGACAGTTTTTATGGCGATGATATTTATGCCAATCGCTCTATTTTTAGTAGCTGGAAAGATCATGTTTCGGCAGATGCAGACTTAATGCTTTATGGGTGCTCTATTGCAAGTACTCCAGAAGGCAAAGAATTTGCAGAAAACCTTTCGGCTTTAACTGGAATGGATATTGCTGCATCCACCAATTTAACTGGGCAGACGTCACTGGGAGGAGATTGGAGCCTGGAATACACTGCCGGAGATGTCGAAACTCCTATTGCATTTTCTCCTGATGTTGAAAACTATGAAAATACATTACAAAGTTTAGATTATGCCGATTTAAGAAATTACGATGAAGTAGATGAAGGTACAGCCGGAGATGGTGTTTGGACATACCCCGATGGAAGTGGAAGAACAGCCTATCAGTCAAATAATACCTCAAAGCCAGTGTATTTGTTGAGTACAACAAGTGTTCTCAATAAAGTTTTTAAAGGCACAATTCAAGTTAAGGCAGGAGAGACTGACAATGATGATATCGGTTTTGCCTTTGGTTTTCAGGGAGTATATGATACATATATTTGGTCTTGGTGTAAGGGAGATGTTGTGATGGAGCACAGACCAAATGGAGGTCATTTGCTTTATCACAAAGACGACGATCCTTCGTTTACCGTTCTTCCTGGGACATTTCTTGGAGTGGTAGATTCAGAGCCTTGGGCTGCTGGAAGTACTTATCAAGTTGAGATTTTATATACCAGCAACAGAATACGTATAAAGGTTGATGGTGTAGAGAAGTTTGACGTCTCGGCAACAGATGCCGGAGTTGCTCAATTTCCTGCAGGACGGTTCGGTTTTTATAACTATTCGCAGGGAAATGTAACTTTCGGAAATCAGCAAACGGCACCCGGTTCCGACGATCCAATACCGCCTACTGCGCAAGATGATTCCTACGGAATGGCACCAAATACAACTTTAACAGTTGACCGTTTGGAGGGGATTCTAAAAAATGATTATGATGCTAATTTAGATGGTTTTACCATTGTAAAAGTTTCAAATGTTAGTCATGGAACTCTAAATCTCAATACAAGTGATGGTAGTTTTGTTTACACCCCAACAACCAATTACCAGGGAGCTGATGAGTTTACCTACAAACTTGTTGAAGATGGAACGGGAGAAGAGTCTGCTGTTCGTACTGTGTCATTCGGGGTAATCGATAACAATCAGGCTCCAACCGACATTCAGCTATCGAATAACGAAGTAAGCGAAGGGGCACCGTTAAATGCGGTAATCGGAGAGTTCACTACTTCTGATGCCAATAATCCGCAAGATGAGCATGATTATGTATTAACAAACAGCGATGGGGGAAATTTTATCTTAAGCGGGAATAAATTGTTGGTTAATAATTCATCTCTTACGGCTGGGAGCAGAACAATCCAAGTAACATCAAGCGATTTATTTGGAGAATCTTTTACCAAATCTTTCACCATCTCAGTTTTAACTAATAACATTCCAACAAGTGCAAATTCAACAATTTATACAAGTAAGAATGCAGATTACACTTTTTCCATAAGTGATTTCCCATTTTCGGATGACGATACAGAGGATACTTTTGGTGGTATAAGAATTGAAACAACAGAAACAGCCGGCGACTTAGAATACAATGGCTCTGATGTTTTCACCGCATCGATTATCGATGATATTACCAAACTGGTATTTCGTTCGCCTGTTGATGCAGCAGGAGCACCTTATTCCTCTTTCACGTTTAAAGTATTCGATTCAAAAGGCGGAATAAGTTCTTCTACCTATACAATGAGTATAAATGTTGTTGATGCAGTAACCTGGACCGGAACAACTGATACCGACTGGAACAAAGCAACAAACTGGAATCCTGCAGTTGTGCCAACAGTATATGTAGATGCAACAATTCCGGCAAGCGGAGTTTCAAATTTTCCGGTGGTGAATTCTGCAGCTACTGCAATCGTAAAAAACCTTACAAATAATTCAACAACAAATAGTGCAATTACTGTTCAGGCAGGTGGAAAGCTAACTATTAATGGAACATACACTACTGTTAATGGTGCCGAAATTAAGGTTACAGGAGCACAATAAATTAGTATCCATTATGAAAAACAATAAACATAAAATAAACACTCTATGAAAAAGATTTACAAACAACAGCTTCTTAAAAAGGCAGTGTATCGGATGGCATTGTTTTTAGGAGTATTGCTATGGGGAAGCATTTCTTCATTCGCACAAAGTTATGATCTTCCTATTCAGGGAGGTGATGTTGTTAGGTGTGGAGCTGGCGAATTAACTCTGGAAGTTGAATGGTCGGGCGAATCACTGGATCCGAATAATGTTAAATGGTATACCGAACCGTTTTACGGAACTCCTATTGCAACCGGGTTGAGTTACAATACCGGATACATTGAGTTTACGCAAACATATTTTGTCGATTATATTGGGGACGGCGGTTGCGGTCAGTGCGACCGTTTAATGATTCGTGCAGTAATTAACGATCAAGCCATCGATCCGCAGATTTCGTATAGTAACCTGGTAATTTGTAACAATCTTGATAAAGAGTTTATTCCAACCATTGTTGGTGCCAGTAGCGGAAGTTTCAGCGTTTCACCAACAACAGGACTTTCAGTTAATGGAACAACAGGAGTATTTAACCCTAATGGTTCAACGGAAGGAAGTTATACAATTACTTTCGATCCGGTAGATGTAATCGGATGTAACACATCGGCAGTAAGTACCATCGTAACCATTTCTGCGGCACTGGAAGAGCCGGTTATTACTTACGGCGATCCGGCTAATTTTTGTTCAACAGGAGATCCCGTTAGCGTAATTAAATCGGCTGGTGCTGATGGCGGAACTTATTCTTCTTATCCTTCAGGATTAACGATTGACGCTTCAACCGGAACCATAACTCCCGAAACCAGTGCCTCAGGCGATTACATCGTGTCGTATACTGTTTCAGGAAGTGGAGGATGTGAGCCTGTTGAGGGAACCGCTTCCGTAAGTATAAAACAATTACCTGTAATAACTGACTTTTCGTATGCCAGTCCGTTTTGTGGATCTTCGGCGTCTCAGGAATTGCCAACTTTAATTGTTGAAAATGATTATACTCCAGGAGCTAATCCTTATAGTTACACGGCAGTAACAGAAGGAGCAATACTTGCACTGAATACTTCGTCAGGAGCAATTGATCCTTCTGGCAGTGATGCCGGAACGTATACAATTACTTATACAATTCCTGCTGCTACACCTTGTGGCGAAGTTACAGGAACAACAAGTGTTGAGGTTTATCCTGTGTCGGCAGCTACAATTTCAACCGATAAAACAACTGAATTTGTTGGCGAGGCTGCACCGGTTGTAACCATGACCGGAAGTGTTGGGCCAGCACCATATACATTTACCGGAAGATTAGATATTGGAAGTGGTGAGGAAATAATTTCCGGAACTGAATTTGAAATGACAACGGCGAATGCAGAAACAGCTACGGTTGAAATTACGCAATCTACCGAGGTTGCGGAAGTTTATACCTACCACCTGCTTAGTGTTACTGATGCAAATGGCTGCACCGTTGACATTGAAAACGAATCAGTAGTTATAACAATCAATGATATTCCAAATGTTGATTTTGCATACGAAGGTTCGCCCTATTGCACCAATGGAGGAATAGCTACACCTTCAGGTAGTACAAGCGGAGCTTTTAGTTGTGCCGATAATAATCTTGATTTGAATACAGAAACAGGAGAAATTACATTGGCAAGTAGTACAGCCGGAACTTATGTTGTAACTCAAACATTAAATGGCTATTCATCAACCGCAGAAGTGGTTATTTCTCGTTTGCCAAATGCAAGCTTTGCATACAGCGCAATTGAGTTTTGTCCGACGGCCGGCGAAGTAGCGCCAAGCTCAATAAATGATATTGGTGTATTTACTGCAGACGATCCGGTTGTGGTTTTTGCTGAAGGCGAAGGAGTAGATCCCGGAACCATTAATACCTTGTTTACTCCACCAGGTACTTACACAATAACCAATACCATACAGGCTGCCAACGGTTGTATTGAAGTTAGTGCTTCAACTCAAATAACTATAAATGCTTCTCCTAATTACACCGGAAACCGCGCTTATTCTATCTGTAGTGGCGAAACAACATCGGTTATTCATGATGCCGACATTGAGGGGGCTACATTCTCATGGACCGTAGGAGCAGTAAGCGGTAGCATTACCGGAGCTTCTGATGGATCAGGTTCAACCATTGAACAAACTTTAGTGAATCCGTCAAATACAGCTGCCGGAACTGTTGAATACATTGTAACACCATCAGATGCAAGTGGGTGTGGAGACGGAATCCCAACAACAGTTGTTGTAACAGTAAATCCGTTACCCGAAACACCAACAGCAGTTGATAATACGGTGGTTTACGATGGCACTGAAATGGTTGCCGGTGCTTCTTCAACAGTTATTGCAGGAGTTGAGGCTGCAGTGATTAACTGGTATACAACAGAAACCGGAACAACTACTACCACATCTCCAACCGGAACAAATGTAGGTACCTATACCGCATGGGCTGAGGCTAAATTTGAATCTACCGGCTGTATTAGTTCCGGAAGAACATTGGTTACACTAACAATAACTCCACGGCCATTAACCGCATCAAGCACGATTGATGATAAAATTTATAATGGTTCTTCGGTTACCGGAACAGTTAATCTTGGAACTGTAAGCAACCTGGTTTCAGGAGAAGATTTAAGCATTTCAGCCAGTGCAACAGATTTTGCCAATGCTAATGCTGAAAGCGGTAAGAGTACTACAATATCCTATTCATTATCAGACGGAACAAACGGCGATGCATCGAATTACAGTATGGCCAATTTGGGAACAACTGGTAATATTCTCAAAAAAGAATTAACTGTAACTGCAGATGCAAAAACAAAGGTTTACGGAGAGTCTAATCCGGCTCTAACATATCAGTACTCGGGTTTTGTAAACAGCGAAACTTCAGATGTATTAACTACCGAACCAACGGCATCAACCACAGTTGACGCTACTACGGATGTTGGTACACATATCGATGCAATTACAGTAAGTGGGGGTGTAGATGACAACTACAGCTTTACTTATGTTGCCAATGACTTTACTGTTACCGCTGTAACAATAACTGTTACTGCAGATGATATAATACGCGGAGTTGGAGAAACAACTCCTGCATACAGTTATACGATGACTGGATTTAAAAACGCTGAAACTGAAGCAGGTCTGCGAACAGCAAGCTCGCTTTCGGGAACTGTTACATTTACAGATAACACCAGTGGTTCAACTGCTGTAGGAAGCTATACGATTACTCCTGTTGTTACAGCTTTAGCAGCCACAAATTACACGTTTACTGCATCTAACGGAACATTAACAATATCCAATGTTGTTGTTGAATCAACCGGAGGCACAACACGCGCCGGTTATTCTTCTCTTGATGCTGCCTATACCGCAATTAATGCAGGTACGCATACCGGCGATATTGTTATTCATGTTTATGCTAATACATCAGAAACGGCAACCGCTACGCTAAATTCAAGCGGAACAGGGGCTGCTAGTTACACCTCGGTAGCTATAGTTGCCGAAAACGATGTAACTATTACGGGAACTTCAAGCCCATTGATGATTTTGGGTAATTAATTGAAAATGTATAACAGCAAACAAAAAATATCATGAATAAAAATATTATCAAAATAACTTTTATTAGCCTCTTGTTGATTATTACATTTTCAAGAAAAGGTTATGCGCAGGCAACAACAGATTTTGTATTTGTAGAAAGTACAGTTGAAGATGTTCATACGTTAGAACAACAATTTGCCAATAATTCAAATGTTTATTTCAATTCCAATCCAAAACCGGCATTATATGTTTTTGGCCAGATTTGCGATAATAGAATGGTCGATCAATTATTTATATACGTGCCTACAGAGCCGGGTGTTATAAAATTCGGTTCCGGAGATATTACGTTATCAACTATTGATGACTATGCCAACGAACTTGCCTTTTTAGCCGAACATGTTAGCGGAAGTATCATTTTTCGCAGCGCAGATGTGTTTAGCGGTTCGGCAGGAGAATCTTTAAAAGAAAAGCTGGAGTCGCTAAGTGGGCTTTCAATTATAATGGAAGAAAATCCACAACCATTCAGCAATTAATTAGTGATCGTTAAAAATGAATATTATGAAAAGATTATACAAAATGCGTCACTTTTTAAAAGACGAAGTTAAGTTTAAAAAACTTATGCTGTTATTCCTTTTCAGCATGGCAACTTTTAGTAGCGTATTGGCCGGAACAATAAACTTCTCGGCAACATTATCATCAAATCAGCTTTTCTACAGACCACGACCCGGATCATCGGTTTGTGGCGGCTATTATGGTACTTTTACCAGTATAAGTTCCAATACAAGTACGCAGTATGCTTATGCTACTCAAACGTTTACAGTTAGTACTTCCGGGAACTATTCAATTACCGTAACAAGTTCTACTGCAAGCGACCCTATGTTGTTAATATACAATAGTTTTAGTCCGTCTTCACCAACATCTAATTTTAGAGTTGGAGATGATGACAGTGGAAGTGGTTTGCTATCAAGTATCAGTGGATGTAATAATTATTTTGCTGCCGGTACTTATACAATTGTAGTAACCAGTTACAGTTCTTCAACACGGTCAGGAACGGTATATTTTAGTATCTCAGGAGATGGAGTTACTTCCGGATCTGTAAAATTATTACCTACAGTAACAACAAATTCAGCATCATCAATTTCTTCAACCGGAGCTACGCTTGGAGGTAATGTAACGAATGATGGTGGTGCTACTGTAACATCAAGAGGTATTGCTTACGCAACTTCATCGAATCCAACATCGGGTGTGGCAGCCGGAAGCGGAACAGGATCATTTAGTCAAACAGTTTCAGGTTTGAGTCCAGGAACAACCTATTATGCACGAGCTTATGCAACCAACAGTGTTGGTACCGCTTATGGTCCCCAGATTTCGTTTACAACACAAAGTTATACACCGCCAAGTGTTACAACTAATGCTACTACAAGTATTGGAAAAACTACGGCAACCTTTAATGGTTATGTAAATAATACGGGTGGGCAGAATGTTACCCGTGGATTTCAATATAGCACCAGTTCATCATTTAGTGGAGCTGTAACCAGAACACTATCCGGAACACAGGCTACCGGTTCATTTTCATACAGCCAAACGGGGCTTGCAGGTTCAACAAGGTATTATGTTAGGGCTTGGGCCCGAAATGATGGAGGAACGACATATGGAAGTTCAACAAGTTTTTATACCGATCACACTGTAACTTATTTGGCAGGAAGTAATGGAAGTTTAAGTGGTACTACTACGCAAATTGTGGACCACGGTGGAACTACCAGTTCAGTTACTGCTATTCCTGATAACGGGTATCATTTTCTTCGCTGGAGTGATTACAGCACGAGTAATCCGCGTAACGATGCAAATGTAACATCAAGTTTCACCCGAACTGCTTCATTTTCAGTTAACAGTTTTAGGTTTGCAGTGCAACCGACTAACCGTGTGGCAGGAGTTGGGAACACCTTTACAATTGAAGCTATTGATAATTTGGGTAACCGGGTAAGTAATTCAGACCGCGACATTTCTGTAGCGGTTAAAAAGTCTGATGGAACCACTGTTCAAACCTTATCGGGAACATTATCAAATGGTGTAGTTACGATTACTGAGCCAACAATTACCTTAACAGGAAATTATTATTTAACTGTGAGTGATGCTGGCGGTGGTGTTAACGGAACCTTCAGTGCTCTTAATTCTGCAACATTTGTAATTACTCCGGCAGCTATTGATCATTTTACCGTTGCAGGTATTACCGATCCGCATGAAGCAGGAGAAACAACTAGCCCTACAGTTACGGCATATGATCAATATGATAACGTTAAATATGATTATGTTGGAACTATTACATTTAGTACCGACAATGTTAGCCCGAATACTGATAAGCCAACGGAACTTCCAACTAACTATACTTTTGTCAGTAGCGACCAGGGAGTAAAAACTTTTACGAATGGTGTTAGTCTGAAAGAATATGGCAGCGCTTATTATGTGAAAGTAAATGACGTTACGACTACATCAGCCGAAGGTCAGCAAAATGATATTTCGGTATATACTGCTGAACTAAATTATTACCAGATTAAAGCTCTTTCAAACACGGCTACGTATCCATCGGATAACAATGTAATTGTGGGAAGCGACTTTTCGGTGTTGGCAGAATTGTATGATGAGTTTGGTAATAAAAAACTAGACTTTACTGGTGATTTAGATATTACCTTTAGTACCACTGCATCTCCATCACCTATCGGAAATACAGTTGCATTGCCAACTTTCTCAGAACCGCAAACATTTACTCAGGGCGAAGCTACAATTGCGGGTTTTATATTGTACAATGCGCAGGAAACTCCAACTATAACAATTAGCGAAACTTTAACTGGGAGTGTAGGAACTACAGAAAATATTGTGGTATGGCCTGAAGAGCTAAATAATTTCCTTGTTCAGGAAGCACCTTCTCAAAATCACTCTATCGGAGGAGTTCGTGTTACGGCTGGCACACCGTTTAGTATTAAGGTAACAGCACGCGACCAATACAACAACATTAAGAGAGATTATGACGGCTATATCAACTTTAAATCTTCAAACGACGCAATTGTTGATTTTCCGTCTGATTTGCAGCGGTTTACTCCGGTCAATAATGGATTCAGAGTATTTACCGATGCGATTAGTATACCAACAACCGGCAGCTACTGGTTACGTGTTGCCGATTCACCTTATGCTTTCAAAACCGGCGACTTGCAGAATATTATAGTTGGGCCGGGAGTATACAATAGTTCAGTTTCTGAACTTGTAGCAACTTCAACAACAACTGGCCTGACTGCAGGAGATTATGTGGATGTATTACTAACACCACGCGATGCAGATGGTAACTTAATGTGCGATTGCCAAAATGTTGCGGTATTTCTGAATGGCGAAGGAAACGATTGGGATAGTGATCCGGATCCAATTCCTGTTAACGATAATCATGATGGTACTTATACTGCATCGGTTCGGATAACTGAGTTGGGAGCAAATACGATCACTGCCACTTTAGATGGCGTTGAGTTGACATATCTGATAAATGTAGCTGTTGAATATCCGGCTGCACCATCGCTTGTGGTTTCTACAATTACTCCAAGCCCGGCCAGCATCACTACCGATGAATATTCGGAAATTGTTCTACAGTTGAAAGATGAATTTGGAAATAACAGAACAACTGATGATGGTACCATAACTTTTACAACTGATTTGGGTGGTTTTGGCGCAAATAACGGTAGCCAGACAGTTGAAGCTTCATATGTGGGAGGAACAAGCGGCCAGTACACAGTAACATTATTTGCAAGCTTTGATGGAGTTAATCATGGAGTAGGTAACGCGACGATATCGGCTGAGGCAGATTTTACCGATGTAAATCACACTGATGGTACTTTTACCGAAACTCCAACTGTTACAATTACCGAAGGTTTGCCCGATCTTACAACTTCAACAATCTCGGCAAGTCCTTCGTCAATGACAACTGACGAATCTTCAGCAATTACTGTTCAGCTGAAAGATCATTTAGGTAACAATATTCAAAACAGTCGAGGAGACATTTCTTTGGCAGCTACAATTGGAACATTAACCAGTGTTTCAGATAACGGCGACGGAACTTATTCAGCAACAATGAGTGGCGACACGCAAGGTGTTAACGGAACAGGAACGTCGGTTATTACCGGTGATTTTACTGGCGATGAATCGGCTTCAGCGGTTGCCGGAGCAATTTCGGACGATGAAGAGGTTGAAATAACGGAAGGATTGCCAGATGTTTCTACTATTGATATTAGTGTTGCATCTGCAGCTATTACTGCTGATGATTCAACAATGGTAACGGTTCAATTAAAAGACCAGTTTGGTAATCTAATCGTGAATGACAGAGGAACGGTTACACTATCTGTTTCGCCAATTGGAGTGATTGATAATGGCACCGCAACAGGCGCAGCAGATATTACTGCAGTCTACCAGTCAAATGGGGCGTATACTGCCATATTTAAACTTAATAACTCGGGTGTTGGAACAGCTACTATCACCGGAAGTATAGATGAAAGTGCTATTACTGATAATGCATTGGTTGAAGTGTCGCATGGGGTTGCTACTCAATTGGCAATGAATACTCAACCGGCACACACAACTAACGAAGCAATTGCCGGAGAAGCTTTCAGTACTCAACCAAAAGTTGAAGTTCATGACCAGTGGGGTAATATTGTTACCAGCGACAATGCAACAGTTGTTAGTGCTGCAACCGGTTCTGCCGGAACTGATGTATTACAAGGAAATACTTCAACAACGGTATCGGGAGGTATAGCAACTTTTGCCGGATTGAATTATGAAACTGCAGAGGATATGAATATTGAATTCATCTCGGGCTCATTAGCAGCAGTTACATCCAATACCTTATCAGTTGTTCATGCTATTCCTGATTATATGGTAATTACAGGATCAGCGACACAAACTGCCGGAATTGCCCAAACAATTACTGTTAAGGTTTTTGACCAGTTTGGTAACCAGGCTCTTCGTTTTGACGGAGATAAAATGATAAGCTTTAGCGGAGCAAATAATTCGCCATTGCCACCTTTTACTCCAACAGTTGACGATACCAATTTTGGAACACTTACAACACTTTCTTTTACTGATGGAGTTGCAACTGCTTCAATGAAACTGTTTAAAGAAGAAACAGCTTATATTGAGGCCAGTCACTCTGATAGTGAATTTTCAGACTCATATACAGGAGGAGCTAATTTAAGTATTGAGGCTGTTAATCCGAACGGATTAGAAGTAGTTGTGGAACAAGCAACTCCGGATTATTTTGAAGTTACCATTGAAAATGATTTAAGCGAGGTAACAGCAGGTAGTCAGTACTCAATATTTGTAAAAGCTTTTGACCAATATAATAATCCGGCTACTAACTACTCCGGAGATAAAGTGCTTGTTTTCTCAGGTGCGGCCATTTCTCCAAGTCCTTCAACAAGCCCAACTATTGAGGATAAAGATGGTGTTGCAGTCGACTTTGGGGAGAATGTAACATTAACTTTCGATGGTAATGGAGAAGCTTCTGCTACAATGATTTTGTATAAAGCAGAAACAGGAATTCAAATTGTTGCAGAGGAAAGCGTACCTGGTGTTACAACTGGTAGTGGATACGAATTGGATTTAGATGTAAATCCGGCAGTTGCCAATTATTTTGCTGTAACCGGAACAGGAGTTCAAACAGCAGGAGCTTCGCAAACAATAACCGTTACAGCATACGATTATTGGAACAATGTGGCAACTGGTTATCAGGGAGCAAAAGAGGTAACCTTTAGTGGGGCATCCGATTCTCCTGACTCTCCAAAAGCTGCAGTTTCGCCGACAGTAGAATCAATCGACTTTGGAACTGCAACTACAATGACATTTAACAGTGGAGTTTCAACCGGATTAATGGTTTTAACTAAAGTTGAAACAGCAGAAATTAAGGCAAGCGAAAATGCTATTGTTACACCCGATGAATATGATTTAGATGTTGTAGTAAGCCATGCAGCCAATAACTATTTTGCTGTAACCGGGGCTTCAACTCAAACGGCAGGTGTTTCTCAAAACATCACTGTTACAATGTACGATGCATATAACAACATTGCCACTAGTTACGATGGCGACAAATTGTTGACTTTTTCAGGTGCTAATCCTTCACTGTATGGTAATATTCCTGAAGTGATTTCAACAGATTTTGCAACCGAAACAACTGTTACATTTAACAACGGTATTGCTAACAATGTAGCGATGGTACTTTATGACGCTGCAGATGAATTGCAGGATGCGCTTGTTGGTGTAACGAACGGAACTGAGACAGCAGCGGGTCTTGAGCTTGCGGTAAATGTTGAACATAATACAGCAACTAACCTACGTGTTGATACAGAGCCTTCAGTGTATGTGCGTGCCGGAGAACTTTTGGAACAGCAACCTGTAATAAGTATTCGCGATGCATACGGTAACCTTGTTGACGATAATACAACTGTGGTGTCGGCAACGGCTAACGGAGCTGATGTTCTGCAAGGGACGACTGATCTTACTGCCGAAAACGGAATTATTGGCTATACTGATTTGAGTTACGAGTTAATGGAAACAATAACGATTGATTTTGATGCCAGTCCGGTATTAACACCTGTAACTTCAGGTTCGGTAACAGTCGATCATAATGCAACCGCTAAATTCGTTTACAGTACTATACCCGACTACATTTATGCAGGTGGGCAACGAGGAGCATACACCGTTGAGCGTTATGATGCATATGATAACCTTGTAAACAACGTTGTAAATCCGGATGGATCGGATGCAAGCAGCGACGAAACAGTATATCTCTATTCGGCTGATTCAGATGTTAGCACGAAATTCTATGATGTAGCAACTGGCGGTAGTTCTGTTACTGCAGTAGCTATTTTAAATAATCAAACTTCTGCTGATTTCTGGTATTATTCTCAGGTAGAAGGACATCATTTAATCACAGCATCAGATAAAACAAGTCTTGATGATCCGGATGTTGATGTTCAAAATGCAACTGATATTCTGGAGGTAAAACCGGCAGCACTTAGTCATTTTATAGTTAGTGGTGTGGGAACAGATGTTGGTGAAGGCTGGACCGAGCATTATTATGGAGACCGACAAACTGTTACTGTAGAAGCAATTGATATTTTCGGAAACCGTAAAATTAACTATAACGGTTCAATCACCTTTAGTTTAACCGATCAGGAAGCTAATGAGCCAACTGATGCAGGAAATAACTATCCTGAAGATTATACTTTTACAGCTCTCGATAGTGGTATTCATACCTTTACAAATGCTATCCTTTTTGAACGACCAAGTTTTGAACACCCTGATTATCCAAACGTTAATGAATGGTGGGTAACAGTTGTGGATTTGGCACAACCTTCAAAATATGGATCGCAGGTAAAAATTAAAGTGCTGGCACGACCAATTACTATTACTGCTATTAATAAAACCAAACAGTATTATGGCGACGTATATGATTTAGGCAGTACTGAATTTACAGTAACCAGTGGTTATGGGAATCCAGAAATTTATGCAGGAGATGATTCCATTACAAACGTTACATTAATTAGTGCAGGAACAGCTTCCGCAGCTACTGTTGGAGACTACAATATTGTTCCATCAAATGCAACAGGAATTAACGAAATCGATACCAGTTACTATGATATTACTTACGCTGTTGGTACATTATCCGTTGAACCACGACCAATAACTATAACAGTAGATGCCGGTCAAAGTAAGGTTTATAGTAATGATAATACAACAGATCCAACGTTTACCTATGCAATAACATCGGCATCGCCGTTTGATGCCTTAGTGAATGGAGATCAATTTATAGGAGCGATGACTCGTGAAGCAGGAGAAGATGTTGGACTCTACGATGTTTCTCTGACAGGATTAGACATTGTGGAAGGAGAAAATAGTAAAATGGCTAATTACGATATCACTTTTGTGAACGATAATCAGTTCGAGATTACGAAGTATCCATTAACACTTAGCAATTTTGTCGTTGATAACAAAGTTTATGATGCTACTGATACAGCATACATCAGTTCATTTGAAACTGACTTAATAAGTGGGGATGAGCTAACTTTTGACACAACGGCTAATTTTGTTAGTCGCCATGTAAACTGGGATGGAAATAGTGCTGTTGACACAACAGTAATCTACGAAATCACAATTTCGGGAGGTGCCGACGCCGACAACTATTTATTTGCCACTGATGGCGAAAATGAAGGAAGCGCTACAGTTTGGATGGATTCTACCTTGGCAACCATAAGTCAATATCCTATTGATGTTACAGCCCAGTCAGCAATTAAAGTTTACGACGGAAATAATCTGTCAGACATGGAACCTGTTGTAGATGCATTGAAAACCGGAGATGCCATCGTTACGGTAGGTTCGCAAATCTTCGATACGAAGTTAGTTGGCACGGGCAAAATACTTACCCCATCGGGAACAGTTATTGATGATGGAAATGGAGGTAATAACTATAGTATTACGTACGTTGATGACAATTCTGGTGTAATTAATCAACGAGCACTCACTATAGCAGTTGATGCAGGTCAGACTAAAGTTTATGGCGAAAATGATCCTGCTGCATTTACCTATTCAATCACTGCAGGAAGCCTGGCCGAAGGAGATGCTTTCTCCGGAGGGCTTTCTCGTGATGCAGGTGAGGATGTAGATAGTTATGCGATTAATAAAAATACATTAACGATTGTTGATACAGCTATAATAGTTACAGGTATAACCGGAGAGTATAGCGAACTTAATGCTATCTACCATTACATAGGATTAAGAGATGGTAAAGATTGTTACGTACATGAGGATATTCCTGAAGTTACAATTATTACATCAAAAGGTCTTTATAATAGTGAATCTGCATTACTACATGATGATGGTTACATGGCGTATGGAACATTTGCATATGCCATGTATTCTCAGGATGATGAAATGTATACATCATCAGGAGCTAATTGGGAAACGCAAAAAGTGGAATTTGAGCAGATAGTTGTAGAACCAGTTGAAAATAATATTGAGTCAAATTACAATGTCACATATGAAAATTTAAATGAGTTTACTATTTCACAACTGGAAGTAGCAGTTACTGCCGATGCAGGCCAGCACAAAACATACGGTGAAGTTGATCCCGCATTAACTTTCACTTCTGTTCCGGCAGTTGAAACCACATTGGACAATGGTCATGTTATTAACTTCTCAGGTAGTCTGGCACGAGTTGCCGGCGAAGATGCAGGTTTGTATGCAATTAACCAGGGAACACTTGATAACACCAACTACAATATAAGTTATACATCTACTGATTTTGAGATTGAGCAGTTGGATGTAACAGTAACTGCCGATGCCGACCAAAGTAAAACATACGGTGAATTGGATCCGGAACTTACATTCGTTTCAAATCCTGTTGTAGGAGCAAGCTGGCCAACGCGGAAGTAATCGGTTTCAGTGGAACACTTGACCGTGTAGCAGGCGAAGATGTAGGTTTCTACCACATCGGACAGGGAAGTCTGGATAACTCAAACTACAACATCACATTCGAGCTTGATAGTTTGGAAATCACACAGCTGGATGTAACAGTAACTGCCGATGCCGACCAAAGTAAAACATACGGTGAGCTTGATCCGGAACTTACATTTGTTTCAAATCCTGCGGTAGGAGCAGAGCTGGCCAACGCAGAAGTAATCGGTTTCAGTGGAACACTGGATCGCGTAGCAGGCGAAGATGTAGGTTTCTACCACATCGGGCAGGGAAGTTTGGATAACTCAAACTACAACATCACTTACGAGCTTGATAGTATGGAAATCACTCAGCTGGATGTAACAGTAACCGCCGATGCCGACCAAAGTAAAACATACGGCGAATTGGATCCGGAATTTACATGGACATCATATCCGGCAGTTGATTCTGTGCTGGCTAATAATTCTGTAATCGGATTTACTGGAGGCTTGGGCCGTGTGGCGGGTGAAGATGTTGGAAGTTACGCCTATACTTTAGGAACTTTAGTAAATGCAAACTATAATATTACTTTAACTAACGCAGACTTCGAAATTACAAAACGAGCAATTACTCTTGTTGCCAACGATCAGGTTAAAACTTACGGAAATGGTCCGGAGGCAGGTATTGGACATGCTGATTACTGGACATTAGGCACTACTGAATACACAGTTAGTACAACCGAAGGTGACGGAATGTCCACTGGTGAAACGATTGATGGCGTGACCTTTACAAGTGCCGGTGAAGCTCGTTTAGCTGATATTGGTACTTACACAATCTCGATAGATGCAAACAGTGAAAGTGGAAGTGGAGGATTTAAACTTTCGAACTATGATGTAAGTTATGACGATGCCACACTTACTGTAGAGAAACGAATTCTTCACCTCAGCAACTTTGCAGCTGATAATAAATTGTATGACGGAACTACCGTTGCAACAGGATTAGGATTTGATGATGACCGTGTACCGGGAGATAACCTTTCATTCCAACGCGATGCAGATTTTGAAGATGCAAATGTGGGAACAGAAAAAGTGGTTATTTACAATAGTGTTATCATTTCAGGTGGAGCAGATATTAATAATTACGTACTTGAAACGAATACAGATCATTGGAAAACCGGACCAAATCGTGTGATCTCTGCAGCACCAATAACTGTAAGCATTGTAGCTGAAGATAAAGAATACGATGGAAATACAGATGCAACAGTTACCTTATCTGGTAACTTCCTGGCAGGCGACGATGTTCAATTAACTTATGTTAGCGCCCTGTTTGATGATGCTGAAATTGGTGATGGCAAGACTGTTACAGTTACAGGAATTGCGCTTACAGGCTCTGATGCCGGACAATATACCTTAGCTTCAACAAGCGGTTCTGCCACAGCAAGTATTGTGAATTTACAACGGGAGCAAAACCTTGGTCTGACTGCCGGTTGGAATCTTATTTCTGTAGGCCTTAGACCGAATGGCTCAATGAAATTGATTGATGTTCTTCAACCACTTATTGATGACGGAACACTTCTGAAAGTGATGGACGAACAAGGACGAACCATTGAAAATTTAGGTGGAGATACCTGGTTTGAAAGCATCGGTGATCTGCTGTTTACAGAAGGTTATCAACTTAAGGTAAGTGAAAATACCTCACTGTTAGTTGAGGGAATTCCTGTTGAGTTGCCAATGGATATTGAATTGGTTCAGGGTTGGAATATGATTTCGTTCCCGGCTTTAAATGAGCAGGACGCAATGGAGGTGCTTCAGGCTTTAATCGATAATGGCTATCTATTGAAAGCAATGGACGAAAAAGGTAGTTCTATTGAAGAATTAGCAGGAAGCTGGTACAACTTCATTGGTAATTTTGTGCCTGGTAAAGGATATAAGGTTAAGGTTTCGCAAGCGTGTACACTTACTATTAACGAGGTGTCGACAAAATCATTGACCACTGTTCCTGGTCTGCTGGCTTCATCAAGCTTTAGTCCTGTATTTACCGGAAATGGATTTAACCATATGAATATTGTTTTGGCAGAACTCTACCAAAAAGGAATTAAAACGGGTGATGAAATTGGAATATTCGATGGCGATTTGTGTGTAGGATCGGTAACAATTGATGATTACAATTACCTGAATAATATGATTAGTATACCAGTTTCGTCGAACGATGGAATGACTCATGATGCAAATGGATTTATTGCAGGTAACAGATACTCAATAAGCATTTTACGAAATGGTGAAAAACAGGAAGTTGAGTTTGACATCATCTCCGGACCGGAACAGTTTGTAGTTGGTGCAACATCAGTAGTGGCTCTGTCATCAGAACTGGGAATTGGCGATGTTGATGAACGTAACTCAAATGTTTACGGAGTAAAATTATACCCGAATCCATTTACCACAATGATGGTGATTGAAGTTGTACAGCCGGAAGGTGATGATCTGGAGATTGATATTTATGATATTCAGGGAAGAAAAGTAAAAACCATTGAATATGGTATTTCAACCGGACATGACAAGGTTCGCTGGGACGGAAATAGCCAAAGTGGCGAATCGGTAAAACCGGGCTTGTATTACATCCGTGTTAATGGAAAATACAGTGGTAATGTTTTAAAACAATAACAAGATATAAATAGTAGAAACCGAAGCAGAAACACGCGGAGTAAGCTTCGGTTTCATCACGAAAAAAACGAAAAATGATGAAGAAGTTTTTAATAGTTACAGCACTGGTTTGGGCATGCTTACCTTTGTTTGCTCAACATTTTACAGTAGATTATACTTCTCAGCCGCAAACCTACATGAATATTTACGTTTATGATGCACAAATAGGAGGAGTGGACTTGACAAATGGCGATGAGATTGCAGTTTTTGACGGCAATATTTGTTGCGGTGTATTTCAGGTAAGTGGTACATTCTCGGGGCCTGAGCAGATTGCTGCTGCAAAAGCCGAGGGAGCCGGCACCGGGTATACGGCAGGGCACAATATTGGCATAAAAATCTGGGACTCTAGTACAAGCACAGAGTACAATGCAAGCGTGGAGTTTTTAAACAATTCACCGTACAATGTTTTTACCGATAACGAGTCGGCATATACAAACATAAGTGTGAAGTTGCAACGAACTGTTAGTCTTACTGCAGAAGATAAACAATATGATGCCACTACTAATGCCGTTGTTGGCTACACTGTTAGCGGCGGAAGCGTTGATGGAGATGTTACAATTACTGCAAGTAATGGTCAGTTTGATAACAAGAATGTTGGAACCGGAAAAACAGTTACAGGAGATATTACTATTAGTGGTTCGGATGCCGGAAATTATCAATTTACAAAGGTTGAAACAACAACGGCATCAATCAGTAAGAAGAATCTGACGGTTTCCAATGCAAGTGCATCGAATAAGGTATACGACGGTACAACAAGTGCTTCAATAACAGGAGCAAGTCTTGTTGGTGCTATAAGTGGCGACAATGTCTCAATCGGAAATGCAGTTGGAAGTTTTAGCCAGAAAAATGTTGGAACAAACATCTCCGTTACTGCAGCTATTACTTTATCCGGAACAAGCAGTGGTAATTACAGTTTAACACAGCCAACAGGATTAAGTGCCAATATTACCAAAAAGATTGTAAATGTATATGCAAACGATCGAAGTAAAGATTGTAACCAAAATGATCCTTCACTTACTTACTCCGTTTCTCCCGCTTTGGTCTCTGGTGATTCTTTCTCCGGACATCTTACTCGTGAATCTGGCGAAGATTTAGGAGAATACGATATTACGCAAGGAACACTAAGTTTAAGTTCAAACTATACCCTGGTTTTTCATGGAGCAACATTTACCATTCGCGATGAGGCACCATTCTGGACAACTAATTCTTCGGCTTTAAACCGTACAATAAGTTACAGCAACCTGGCAGCTATTGCTGAAGCACAGGAGCTTGCTCCGGTTGCCGATGATAACTGTGATTCTGATGTTTCTGATATCGTAAAAACCTCAGGAGCATTTGTTGCTGATGCCGGTTGTAGCGAGGTAGGAACCTACACAAACACATGGATAGTAACGGACAATTCAGGAAATATAAGTCCTGAATATACTCAGGTAATTACATTGGTTGATGATATTGCGCCGGTTATTCAGGAAGTAGAAGACTTTGATGTTGTAATTCCTGCAGGCAGCTGCGAAACATTGGTTAACTATCCTGAAATTTTGGTGGATGAAGCCTGCATTGCTTCGCTTGAATTGCTTTCAGGACAAGGAGCTGAGGCCAGCTATGCGACAGGAGACTGGGAAGAAACTTGGGTGGCCATTGATGAAGCCGGGAACTCAGATACGATGACATTCACCATTTCGGTCGTGTCTGAAAATGAAAACCCGGTGATTGATGCCATGGAGGATATGCATGTAACTACAACAACCCAGGAAATAAACACCGTACTAACCGGAATCTATGGAAATGCATGCGCAGCAGGCGAGTTGTCGCTTAGTGCAGTTGCGGATAATGATGATTTGGTGTCGTACCTTAATATAATTTATTGCGGTAACAATTCAAAAGCAATTCTTGAAATCAAGCTGGTACAAGGAGTTGAAGGCTCATCGCAAATAACAATTACTGTGGAAGATGATCAACAGCGCAAAACAGAAGAGGCTTTTACTTTATTTGTTGGGGCAACTAACAGCGCACCATTTTTAGTTACAGGTGCCGAAGATGTTGAAGTGAATGCAGATAAAACAGAGAGTGTTTATGTAAGTGCCGTTTTAGGTGAGTATTTTGACGATGCAGATAGCAATGAGTTAACTTTCTCGGTTTACGAAGAAGGAACAAACGAGCTGCCCGAATGGGCAAGTTTTTCAAACGATTCGCTAACATTTCAACCAACAATTGCTGATACAGGATGTGTAAACATTGTTGTAAAAGCAGTTGATGCGGAAGGACTTTTTGCAACCGATACTTTTGCCGTTTGTGTTTTAGACTATGTGTTAGGAGCAAACGAAAATGGAGAGAAATCGGCAAATATTACTATCTATCCAAATCCGGCAAACACTCAGTTGACAGTTGATTTGGGAGGATTTAACGATAAGTCGGAATTAATGTTATTTGATATTGGAGGAAAGATGCTGATTAAAGAAAAATTCCGTTACACGAATAAAATCGAATTGGATTTGTCGAACTTTGAAGCAGGAATTTACCTGGTTAAAACAGTGATAAATGGTGTAAGTGATACACAAAAGCTTGTTGTAAAACGATAGGTCTAATTGGGTATAAGACATAAAAAAAACAGGAGCCAAACGGCTCCTGTTTTTTTATGTTATGAAGTAAAAAACGTTTACAATCCACTAAAATCAACATCGTTGAAAAGAATAGAGGGTGTGCGCCATGACGAATCTTCACGTGCGTCGTTACCAACTTCTCCAATGTTTGCCCACAAGGTTTTCATGTTTCCGGTAATGTTCATTTCTGTAACCGGTTTTACAATCTCGCCATTCTCCACTAAAAATCCTTCAATCCCATACGAGAAATCTCCGGTTGATCCATTACTGTTACCGCCGTTAAATCCTGTAACAAAAATTCCCTTTTTAACCGATGCAATTAATGCGTCAAGGTCTTTATCTCCGGTTTCGAAAACCAGGTTGGTAGTCGATCCACTGTTGGGCTCCATTTCCAGTTTTTTGCCGTAATAGGTGTCGATGTAATACCTTTTCAAAACGCCTTTTTCAAAAACCGAACGTTTTTTGGTGGCAATACCTTCGCCATCAAACAGGCGCGAACCTCGGCCTCCGATAATAAACGGATCGTCGGTTAAAGTTAATTTCTCCGAAGCTACTTTTTCACCCAATTTATCGATTAGGAACGAATTTTTTTGCTGAATGGCAGAACCGCTTAATGCATTAATAAGCGGACTAAAAATACGGCCTACCACGCGATTCTCAACGATCATTGGCATCGTATCTGATTTAATTTTTTCAGCACCAATTTTGTCGAGTGCCCTTTTAAGAGCTGTTGTTCCGGTTCCCGTTTTTTTCAGGTCGTTGTATTGTATTGCAGATTCTCCCCAGCCAAACTCTGGTCGTGCATCACCATCTCCTTTTACCGATACGTTGGTACTCAGTCCAAAATATGAGTTGGCGGTATCGCCTTCAAATCCATTGCTATTAACCATTACCCGCTCGTTTAAGCCGTCGTAGTAACTGCTCGATACGGAGATAATGCGCTCGTTGCTGCCCAAAATTTCTTTTTCAGCGGCAAAAGCAACCTGAATTTTTTCTTCCGGATCAACATTGCTGAAATTGGGGTCAAGCGAGCCAAGATCTTTTCCGTCGCCTTTGTAATACAGTTCCGGATCAGGCAAGGTTCTGAATTCATCTTCAGACAAATACTTTGTACCTTCAATTGCCTCTTCAATAAAACGTGCAAGGTCTTCCTTGTTTAAACGGCTGGTTGAATGTGATGAATATTTTTTGTCGACAAATAACCGGATGGAAAGATTGCTTTGGATAGCTTGTTCCAGTTTGTCTATTTTTTCTTCGCGTACTTCAACGCTGCTACTTTCGCTGTTTGATATGCTTACGCTTACCTCCTGGGCTCCATTCTCAAGTGCATGATTCATCGCCCATTTTGCCAATGTATATTTTTCTTCTTTTGTCATTGTTTTAAAATTTAAACATTAAACGCTGAACTTTGAATGCGCTATGCATTTGTTCCTCCTACAGTCATTTTTTTCACTAAAACAGTTGGCAGGCCAAGTGTTACCGGAACCGATTGTCCGTCTTTTCCACACGTCCAGGTGCCACTGTCGTTTTTGTAATCGTTGGCAGCCATGGTAATATCGGCCAGTGCCTGTGGTCCGTTGCCAACAATATTAATGTCTTTAATAGGAGTGGTGAGTTTACCGTTTTCAATGATATAACCCGATTTTACAAAGAAAGTAAAGTCGCCTGCACCGATCTTAACTTCGCCATTGCTGAAGTTATCTACATAGACACCATAATCAACGGCTGCAAAAATTTCTTCGGTGGTGTGCGGGCCATTTTCCATGTAGGTTGAGCGCATACGTGGCAAAGGCATGTGTCGGAACGATTCGCGACGTCCGTTACCGGTTGATTCAACACCATAATATTGGGCACTGATACGGTCGTGCAGGTAGCTGTTCAAAATACCGTCTTTTACCAGGTAAGTTTTTTGCACATCGTTTCCTTCATCGTCGATGTTAATGGCACCGCGGTCGTTTGGCAGCGTACCATCATCAATGATATTTATAAAGTTTTCAGCAACCTTTTTATTCAGTTTATCGCTGAAAATTGATGTTCCTTTTCGGTTGAAATCAGCCTCGAAAGTATGTCCGATAGCTTCGTGCAGCAAAATCCCTGAACCTCCGGCACCAAGTACAACAGGCATTTCACCGGCTTTGGGTTTGCCGGCTTTAAACAGCAGGTTGGTTTTGTCAACAGCTTCGTTGGCCAAAGTATCAACCAGATCGTCGGTAAGCCATTCAAAACCCTGGCGCACAGAACGGGCCGCATAAGCGTTCTCAATTTGCTGATCTTTTTGCATCACACAAACCGCATAAAAACTTATCATTGGCCGGTAATCGTATGTAAGTCGCCCTTCCGAGTTGTAGAACATTACATAGCTGCTTTCGTCGCTCATTCCGGCATTTACTTTGATCACTTTCTCGTCGAGACCAAAAATTTTATCGTTTACTTTTTGTACAAAAGGCACTTTGTCTTTTACCGAAACATCTTCCCACTTTTTCGAAATCTTGTAGTAGTTGGCTGGTAATTTTTCGTTGTATTCCGAAGCATTAAAACTGGCACTGCTGTTGGCAATGTTGGCAGCCATTTTGGCCGCATTCAGCATGTCGTCGAGCGTAATATTCTCAGAGTAGGCAAAACCGGTTTGGTCGCCTTTTAGCACGCGAATACCAACGCCGAAGTCGATATTCGAGTAGGCGCGGTTTACTTTTCCGTCCTCAAGGGCTAAACTATTTGTGATTTTGTGTTCAAAAAATAAGTCGGCATAATCGCCGCCTTTACTCATAGCTGTTGCAATAACTTTCTGCAACATCTCGGTAGTCACTTCAAAATGATCTAAATAACTTTTCACGTCTGCTGAAATTTGTACGTTTTGGCACGATTGCACAAAGGGAGGTAAAACCATACTTCCCACTGCAAACATACCACTTGTTTTAATAAAATCACGTCTGTCAACTTTCATAGTGCATGTATTTGTTTTTAATTTTTAATTATCGGTTCGGGCTATATTTTTCAATTAGTAGAAACTCCAATTAGAAAATTACAATTTGAGGAATAAAGTTAGTTAATCCTTACTATATAATAATCGATCAATTAATCATTGTAAAACTGAAAAACAGGGGTGGTTTCTAATTTGGGGGTAAAACCTCAGAAAAAATAGAAAAATCGGGGTGGTATATGTTGTTTTTAATAGTCTTTAACGCTAAAAATGTAGAATTTTTAAGGGGGTATTGTTAAATTTGGGGTGTTTGACAAAAATCTATATTCAATGTAAATTTTGTATTAATTTATTACAATTTGTTAGCAAAATGGTTTTAAAAGTTTCATTTGCTCCTATTTTTGTGATCGACAGTTAGAAAAAATCTATATTTATATAAAATTTATTACATCATGAAATCAAAATTGGAATACATTTGGTTGGATGGTAGTGTGCCAACTCAACAATTAAGAGCAAAAACTCGTGTAGCTGATAACTTCAGCGGAAAATTGGAAGACTGCCCAGTGTGGTCATTCGACGGATCTTCTACTAATCAGGCTGGTGGCGAAGCCTCTGACCTTCTTTTGAAACCGGTATTTATCTGTCCTGATCCGGACCGTAAAAATGCCTATTTAGTTTTAACTGAAGTTTTAAATCCTGATGGTTCAGCACACGAAACTAACGGTCGTGCACACATCGAAGAAGAAGATGAAGACTTCTGGTTCGGTTTCGAGCAGGAATATTTCTTGTACGATCCACAAACTCGTCTTCCATTAGGTTTCCCTGCAGGAGGTTTCCCTGAGCCACAAGGACCTTACTATTGTGGTGTTGGTGGTTCTAAAGCTTTCGGTCGTGCAATTGTTGAAGAGCACTTCGACCTTTGTTTAGAAGCAGGTTTGAATGTTGAAGGTATCAACGCAGAGGTTGCTGCCGGACAGTGGGAATTCCAGATTTTTGCTAAAGGTGCACACGATGCAGGTGACCAAATTTGGATGGCTCGTTTTCTTTTGGAGCGTACTGCTGAAAAATATGGTGTTGATGTTGAGTGGCATCCAAAACCACTTGGAAAAGACCTTGACTGGAACGGTTCAGGTATGCACGCTAACTTCTCAAACGGATTGATGAGAACTTGTGGCGACGAAAAAGTATTTACTGCAATTTGCGAAGAATTCGGTAAACACATTAAAGAGCATATCGATGTTTACGGAGCATACAACGATCAGCGTTTGACCGGATTGCACGAAACTCAGGCCATTACTGAATATAGCTATGGTGTTTCTGACCGTGGTGCTTCAATCCGTATTCCTGTAGGAACTGTTGAAGATGGTTGGAAAGGTCGTTTGGAAGACCGTCGTCCTGCTTCAAACGGTGATCCATACAAAATTGGTGCTCGAATCATCAAAACGGTTAAAGCTGCAAAAGTTTAAAACCAAGACATAATTGCATAATAAAAAGAAACTGTCCTTATTGTAGGGCAGTTTTTTTTTGATCAAATTTGTCGTCGCAAAAATTAATGCCCTAAGATTAATAGCCATGTTAAGGAAACAAATTGAAATAAAACGTCAGCTGTTTAACGAAACTTCGCACTCGCCATCGTTAATTGATATTGTTGGCGAAGAGCAGTTGGAAGAAGTGGTGGATTTTTGTTTCATTGAAAATCCCTATTTCCCGGATGAAAACTTGCTTCAGAAACTGCAGGATAAACTGCCCGAGGTGATAAAAGCATATCCGTCGAGCAATCCGAAACTGGCGCAGCAGGATTTGGCGGCCGTTGTGCATGTAAAACCCGAATACCTTGTTTTAGGAAACGGCGCCACCGAACTGATAACGATTATTCAAAACAATTTTGTTGACGAGATGGGAATTCCCATTCCTACGTTTAGCGAATACATTGAGAAGATTCAGAACCTGGAAAAGGTAAAGCTGTTTCAACTTCCTGCGGACAAACAATATCAGCTTGATTTGGATGAATATGCCGACTGGTTGTTGCACGAAAAGCTGTCATCAGCACTAATTATTAATCCTGGAAATCCTACGGGGCAGTTAATTTCGATTGAAAAAATAACCGGCTTTTTAAACCGCATGCAGCATTTAAAACTGGTGTTGGTTGATGAGTCGTTTATTGATTTTGCGGGCGATGAAATTCCAAGCCTGATGCCCATGGTTGAGCATTTTCAGAACCTGATAATTGTGCGCAGTATGAGCAAACATTGTGGAGTGCCGGGTTTGCGTTTGGGATATTGTTGCACAGCCAATCAGCAGTACTTGAAACAAATAAGAAATGCTTTGCCCGTTTGGAATATCAATACACTAGCCGAGTACTTTTTAACACAGTTAAAATATACTGATGTTGAATACCACACTGCCCGCAAACATGTTATCTCCGATGTGCGCGAACTTTACGACGCATTGGGTGCTATTTCCGGCTACGAAGTTTACCCTTCGAACAGTAATTTTATTTTGCTGAAAATAAAATTTGAAATGAGTGCTTACGAGCTGCAAATGAAATTGCTGCAGGACTATGGTGTTTACGTGCGCGATTGTTCTAACAAAATCGGCCTCGACGAGAAACACATCCGAATTGCTTCAAAAGGAAGAGATAAAGATCAACTGCTAATTCATGCACTGAAAGAGGTGGTGGCGAATTTGTAATTTTAGCAATTTGTAGCAGGTTGCGTTTATTTCGATGTCGTTTTCGGTGAAAATGGGCGGAAAATCATTTTTTTGCTTTTTTGCAATGAAAATGACATGAAAAAACAGGTGGGCACTTCATTTTCGCTGCAAAAAGCTTGACGAAATAGTTTTTCATTCTTTTTTCGTCGCAAATGCCATCAAAAAATGAATCGGCGCATCATTTTCCTTGAAAAAGGCCTCACAAAATAGTTTTTCACCTCATTTTCCTTGAAAAAAGCTTCACAAAATAGTTTTTCAATTCATTTTCCGCGAAAATGTGATCGCCAATTGTTTTTTGCTTGTTTTTTCATGGAAAATGATTGCCAAAACATAATTTAGCAGCTCTTGCCCGTTCATAGGCGGTTACGATTTATTTGCAGCAGGAAGATAAACTTCTTTCTGCCCCCAGGGCGCTTGTCACAACTCAATAACTGCTGAGTCGCAAACGTAGGTCGGTATAATTCCCGAACTGCTGATCTTTATTTTTGCATTATCGGGTAGGGTATTTCCGGATAGAACCAGCACGGTGTCCAATCCGAATTTGTTTCCACCAATAATATCGGTAAAAAGCGTGTCGCCTACCATTAAAATCTCATTTCTTTTAATGTTGGGTACATCCTGCATTGCTCGTTCGTAGGCCAGCAAAAACATTTGAGCATCGGGTTTCCCGAAACGAATAAATTTTTTCCCCAAAATTTGTTCAACCAGATCGGCCAGCCCACCAACGGCTACCGAGATATCGTTTTTATTTACCGGGTAATTAATGTCGGTATTCGCAACAATTACGGTCATGTTTTTGTGGCGCAGCAGGTTGATGGTTTTATCAATGTCCTTGTTCCAGTCAAATCCTTCATCGTCCAGAAAGGCAAACGATTTTATATGTTCGAGGTCTTCCAGGTTTACTTCGCTGATAGGTACCGTTTTTTGCCCTGCCGACTCCAGGTAATGTGCCGATGCTTTTGTGCCGAGGTAAGCCACCGCCTTTCCGTTGGCCAGTTTGGTTTTAAAAAATTCCATGGCAAGCATCCCCGATGATAAAATTTTATCGGTAGTTATGGTGGTGAGTCCCCTTTCCTGATACCAGTTCGATAGCTCCTCTGGACTTCGCGATGAATCGTTGGTTAATACGTAATACGGAATTCCTTTCGAATCTAAATACTTGAAAGTATTTCCTACTCCTTCTATCAAACCCGAATGGTTTTTTAATACACCAAAAGCATCAAAAAACACGGCCCGGTAGTTTTTCACTACGCTTCTAAAACTTTTTGTTCTCATAATATTGCAGCATCAGAGTTTTAATATTTTTAAAATTTTCTCTACCCTGTAGTTGGAATCCAATGCAGGGAAATACGATTCGTAAGCCTCTTTTATCAGTTTGGTAGAATAGTACTTTCTAAAAAAATATGGCCCGTCTTTAATTACGTAGTTTAAAATAAAAAAGCGGTAAACTTCTTTAATTAAATGTACCTCGGGAGGTGTTAGCGGAAAAACCCGGTGGTACTCTTTCAGAAATAACATAAACCGGTCTTCCATTAAGGTGTCAACCTTATAACTGAAAACGGTGCGGTCGCCAACATCGGAAACCACACGGCTAAAAAAGTAAAAGTCCATCACCCGCGACGACATTCTGAACCAGTCGTAATCCCAGCGCGAATAGAATTTACCGTCGCTGGTTATCGAAAAATTACCAATATTCCAGTCAACCAGCACCGGAATGGTTTCAATTTCGGTGTTGTAATTCACGCGGTCGGCATTTTCAAGAAAATGATCGGCATGGCGCAAAATCAAATCCTTGTGCGACTCGTCCATTTGTATTTCGCTCTTATGGATTGATCGTTTTAGCTTTTGAATATCAGTAATTACATTTTTCGAGGAATGTGGCAACTGGTTTGAAACGTTGGTGCACGCTTTGTGGAAACGTGCCAACTCGCGGCCCAGTTTTTTTATGTGTTTTTCTTCCAGCCGGCGGGGGAGCTTATTTCGTATTTGAATTGGGTTGTAAAAAACCACCCAGGCACTTCTTTCGCGCTCGTGGTAGCGATAGATAAAAAGTTCGTTACGTTTTACCAGCGATTGTGCCAGAAACATCTGGTAAGGAAATTCAAGGTTGTTGGCCAGGTTGTTTATAATAATGTGGTCTTCCCTAAAATCTTCGAAGTTTCCGTATTCCGATATTTTTGCAAAAACCGGTTCGCGTTCGTAAAACGATATTTTATATACATGGTTGGTGGATACCTTTGCGCTAACATCAAAAACTCCTTTTACTTCATGACGATCGTTGTCAAATTCTTTCCAGGCTAGTTTTATAATTTCTCCATAGTCGAGTTTTTGCATCATTTCTTTCCAGTTTTTTCAAAGTTAGTTGGTTTTGCCTTTCAGCGTTTCCGGTAATTTAAATTATTTCAAAATACCGTTTTAGTTCCCGGTTCGGATCGCTTTCATCCATTTGACGATTTTCCCATTCGCGTGTTTGTGTATAGTGTTTTACAAAAGCCTCACCAAACAGCTCATTGGCAATTTCCGAATTTGCCATTTTTTTTGTTGCTTTTTCCAGCGAATCAGGAAGAACTCCATTTGCGGTTTCCAGGTAGCCATTTCCCTTTATAGCTTCTGTTTCCAGCGTCAATTTATTTTTAATTCCGTAAAGCCCGGCCGCCAGCGAAGCACTGAGCGCGAGATAAGCGTTGGTGTCCGATCCGGGCACGCGCAGTTCTATTCGTGTCGATTTTTCACTTCCCGGAATGGCACGAACAGCACATGTTCGGTTATCAATTCCCCAGGTAAGCGTGCGTGGTGCCCAGTCGCCGCCACTCAAACGTTTATAACTGTTTGGATTTGGTGCAAACATCGGTAGTATTTCGGGCAAACATTTTAATAATCCGGCAATGTAATGTTGCATGGTGGCACTCATTTGTTGCTCCGTACCGCGATTGAAAAATAGATTCTGCTTCTTGTCCAAATCCCACAGGCTTTGATGAATGTGACCACCGCAGCCAGGAAAATCCTGGTTCCATTTAGCCATAAACGTAGCCACAAAATTATGTTTGTAAGCAATTTCTTTTACTGCCGATTTAAATAACAGCGCTTTATCGGCAGCCGCCAATATTTCGTCGTAAATTACTGTAGCTTCCATCACTCCCGGTCCGGTTTCGGTGTGCATACCTTCAAGCGGAATGTCAAACTGGTGGAGCATATCGAACAGGTCGTTAAAATAGGGCTGATTCAACGAAGTTCTTAAAATTGAATAACCAAACATTCCTGGTGTAATCGGGTGCAAATCGGTGTAATCAGCATTAGCAATTTCGCTTGGTGTTCCCAAAAAATTAAACCATTCAAACTCTTGCGAAAATAGGGGTTTAAATCCCATTTCTTCACTTTGTATGGCAATTCGTTTTAATAAACTTCGCGAGCAAGTTGAGTCGGCGTATTTTGCATCTTGACTAAAATCGCCTAAAAAAAAGGGAGTATCATTTTCCCACGGAATACGGCGAAAAGTTTCGGTAGCAATAGTTGCTTTTGCATCAGGGTATCCGGTATGCCAGCCGGTAATATCAATACCGTCGTAACACTTGTCGGCACAATCCCAACCAAAAATAACATCGCAAAAACCCAGACCGTTTTCAAGCGCATTCAAAAACTTGTTTTTATGAATGTATTTACCCCGCAAAACACCGTCAATATCAGCAACGGCGAACTTAATCTTTGTGAAATCTCCTTCCTTTATTTTGGCCAGTATATCGTGCTTATTCATTGCATGCATCAAATTTGATTTAAAATAAACGATGTTTGAGGAAATAACAAATATCGGCTTTACAACTTTTTATTATTCGTGCGATTCTTTAAATAGGCTGCTTGTTGTAAAAAATAGAAATTTTCCAGAATTACCCCTTTCAGAATGAGGCTTTGTTAAATATATTCTTAAAAAACGCGCAAATAGCATGATAAATGTCAGTGTTGCGCGCGGAAAATATTATTTTTGGAGGACAGACAAAAAACAACAGACTTAAATAAAATTAATCATGGCACAATTTAGATTTAAAGCACTTGATGAAGTGCTTAACCGTAAGCCGGTAGAAATCGAACGCGAAGATAACCTGGTTTCCGATTACTACGGTATGTTGGTATTCGATCAGGCAAAAATGAAAAAATATTTGTCGCGCGAAGCATACAAAGCGGTTACCGATGCCGTTGAACGCGGAACAATAGTTGACCGTAAAATGGCCGACCAGGTAGCGCAGGGAATGAAAGCCTGGGCAATTGAAAACGGTGCAACCCACTACACGCACTGGTTTCATCCGTTAACTGACGGAACTGCTGAAAAACACGACGCATTTATTGTTCACGGTGCTGACGGTGGTGTTATCGAATCGTTCTCGGGTACATTGCTGGCACAGCAGGAACCTGATGCATCGTCGTTTCCCAGTGGCGGAATTCGCCAAACTTTCGAAGCAAGGGGCTACACAGCCTGGGATCCATCATCTCCGGCATTTATAAGCGAAACTACCTTAACAATTCCTACCATTTTTATTTCGTATACCGGCGAAGCGCTCGATTATAAAACACCGTTGCTGCGTGCGCTAAATACCGTTGATAAAGCTGCCACCAGCGTTTGTCAGTATTTCGATAAAAATGTGTCGCGTGTAACCGCAAATCTTGGTTGGGAACAAGAATATTTTCTGATTGATGAAGCATTGTATATGGCTCGTCCCGACCTGGTTTTAACCGGACGAACTTTGATGGGCCACGCATCATCTAAAGATCAGCAACTCGACGACCATTATTTCTCATCAATTCCAACACGCGTAAATAAATTTATGCAGGATGTTGAGAATGAAGCCTACAAACTGGGGATACCGGTAAAAACGCGCCATAACGAGGTGGCACCAAATCAATTTGAGCTGGCTCCGATTTACGAAGAAGCCAACCTGGCCAACGACCACAACCAGTTGTGTATGGATATTATGCAGAAAATTGCGCGCCGTCATAAATTCCGCATTCTTTTCCACGAAAAACCTTTTGCCGGAATTAACGGATCAGGAAAACACAATAACTGGTCGCTATCAACCGATACGGGCGTGAATTTGTATTCTCCGGGTAAAAATCCAAAATCGAATCTTCAGTTTTTAACTTTTGTAATCAATACACTAAAAGCGGTTTACGACAATCAGGATTTGTTGCGTGCCAGTATTTTAACAGCATCAAACCAGCACCGTTTGGGAGCCAACGAAGCTCCTCCGTCAATTATTTCAGTTTTCCTCGGATCAGAAGTTTCTGCAATGTTGGATTTGATGGAAGAAGCGGTGGTTGACCGTAAAATGACTCCGGATGAAAAAACAGCATTAAAACTGAATATTGGTCGTATTCCGGAGATTATACTCGACAATACCGACCGAAACCGCACATCGCCATTCGCATTCACCGGAAACCGTTTTGAATTCCGCGCTGTTGGATCGATGGCAAACAACGCATCGGCATTAATTGTGCTAAACACAGCGGTGGCTGACCAGTTGAAGAAATTTAAAGCCGAAGTTGATTCGCACATTGAAAAGGGAGTTAAAAAAGATGAAGCGATCTTCCAGGTGCTAAAAACTTTGATCATCGATACCAAACCAATTCGTTTTAACGGAGATGGTTATAGCGATGACTGGGTAAAAGAAGCCGAGAAAAGAGGCTTAACAAATATTGGAAGCGTGCCGGAATCGCTGGCAGCTTATCTTCGCGAAGATTATATTGAGCTGTTTAAACGAAATGGTATTTTTAATAAATCCGAGCTTGAAGGCAGAGTAGAAGTTGAATACGAGAAATTCATTATGAAGGTTCAAATTGAATCGCGTGTTCTTGCTGATATTGCCATTAATCACATTGTGCCTACTGCAGTTGAGTATCAAACCATGTTGCTTGAAAATGTGAAGAACCTGAAAGAAGTATTTCCTGAAGATGAGTTTCAGTCGCTTGCCGGCGGCAGGTTAGAGCTGATAAGAGAAGTAGGAAGCCATATTTCAGCAATTAAAGCCAAACGCAAAGAAATGATTGCTGCCCGTGCCAAAGCCAATAAGGTGGAAGATGTAGTTGAAAGATCGAAAGAATACGATAAAGAAGTGCGTCCGTTTTTGGATGAAATTCGCGATCATATCGACAGGCTTGAACTTATTGTTGACAATGAAAAATGGCCTTTGCCAAAGTACCGCGAGCTGCTTTTTGTTCGATAAAACCAAATTTACGAGCATACAAAAAGGACTTTCTGATTTTCGGAAAGTCTTTTTTCGTTTCTGTATACTTAAGCAACTAATAATTCGTTAGTTTAACGACGAAATAATTTTATTAGAAATAGTCGGTAAAAAAATTTTACTTTTACTCCCCGAAATTGAATGGGTATGAAGCAGGTTAAACTAGCTGTTTTTTTTATTATAATCATATTTTTAAGTGGGTGCGGCTCGGCTAAGCACGGGCGCGATGCTCTGTTGTCGCAGGATATTGGCGAATATTACAAAGCCATTGATAAATACCGTAAGGCGAGAAAAAAAGAAAAGAACCGTGAAAAACGAATCGAATATGCATTTCAGTTGGCCGAATGTTATCGGGCTATAGGAATGTATGATTATGCCGCCCAGAATTACAAGTTTGCCATTCGTTTGGGATATGATGATACCGAAGCACTGTTGCATTATGCCGATATGTTGCGGATTACACAAAAGTATGAAGAGGCTTACGAAACGTACAGGACATACCTTGATTCGGTTCCCGGCGATCAACGCGCACTGGATGGTGTTGAAGCCATGCAAAAAACGCAGGAATGGGTGGCTAATCCAACACGACACATTATTAATCCGATAAAAGAAATAAACTCACGCGAGAGTGATTTTTCTCCTGTTTTTGTTGGCGGTCGCGACAACGAGATATTTTTTACTTCATCAAGAGAAGCGTCTACCGGCAGGAAGGAGAGTATGATAACGGGGCAAAAATACACCGATATCTACCGTGCAACTTTTGATATCCAGCGCCAGAAATGGGAAAAACCAAAATTGCTTGACGAGAACCTGATTATTAATACCGGTGATGAAGAAGGTGCTGTAACACTGAGTTCAACCGGTGAAGAGATGATTTTTACCCGCTGCCGATACGATAAATCGCAACCAATGGGAGCCGAACTTTATTCTACTTCGCAATCGCGCGGATCATGGTCGGGACCAATAAAACTGCAGATTGTTGGTGACAGTATTATTGCAGCTCATCCGGCTCTTAGCGCCGATGGAATGGAAATTTATTTTGTATCGGATATGCCCGGCGGACAGGGCGGAAAAGATATTTGGAAAGCAACAATTGAGGGTGGAAGTTATGGTAGGCCGGTAAATCTTGGCCCGGTTATAAATACTGCCGGCGACGAAATGTTTCCATTTGTACGTGATAACGGCGAGCTTTATTTTGCTTCGAATGGACACATCGGTCAAGGAGGTTTTGACCTTTATCATGCCCATAAAAACGAGGATAATATTTGGATAATTGAGAACATGGGGTCGCCAATGAATTCGCCTGCCGACGATTTTGGAATTGCCTTTGTTACAGGCGAGAATAAAGGAATGTTCACTTCAAACCGTAAAGGATCACGTGGCGATGATATTTACTCTTTTGTAGTACCACCAAAAGTTTATCAAATCGAAATCGATGTATTCAACAAGGAAACGGCATCGCATCTCGATGGGTCAACAATGCGTGTAATCGGAACAGATGGAACCAATTTAAAGGTGCGGGCGCGTGGCGGCCGGTTTAAAATGAAACTGAAGCCTGAAACGGAATATGTATTTGCGGCTTTTAAAGATGGTTTTTTACGCGATAAAGCAGCGGTGAATACCATTGGAATGGAAGACAGTAAAGATTTTCGCTTTACCATGAATCTGACTCCAACTGATGCACCGATAAGAGTTGATAACATTAATTACGAATTTGGCAGCTGGGAATTGCTTGAAAGCTCGAAAGTGGCCTTGGATACTTTGGTTGAGATATTGGTATTTAACCCAACAATTACCATTGAGCTGATGGCGCATACCGACCATGTGGGTAGCGATCAGTTTAACTTTGATCTGTCGCAAAAACGTGCACAAAGTGTAGTCGATTACCTGATTGAAAAAGGAATAAATCCGGATAGGTTGGTAGCTAAAGGATATGGCGAAACATGGCCAAAAGCTGTTACCCGAAAATTAGCCGATCAGTACGACTTTTTAAAACGTGGCGATGAACTTACCGAGGAGTTTATTACAAAACTGCCCGAAGCTCAGCAGGAAATTGCCAACAGTATTAATCGTAGAACCGAATTTAGAGTATTGTCCACTGACTTTATCGAACGTTTTGATGCGGAGCCAGAGCGTTAGTTGAATCCTGTTCTGTTTCAGACTCTGTTTGAATCGGTGGCTTTTTAACTTTTCGGGTAGAATAATAATCTGTTCTGTACATTTTTCGCCTTTTCCGTTTTTGTACAGCCTTGTCGATAGCATTAATAGGAACGCCCAAAATGGGTAAAAGACTTACCGAGCCGGCTTCGGTTCGCATAAGTCGGTTGTGTTCGGTCATAATCGTTGTAGTGGGATCGCTTTCAGGTTGCATTTTATTGTACTTCAGTGGTTTGTAGTCGTCAAGAAATTCAAGGTTTTGCTTAGCACGTTTTAAGTCCGATTTTTGTTCAGGGCTAACCACTACCTCGGGAATTTGTTGGTCTTCTGATTCGAGTGTAACTACCGGATTTTTTAACAGTTGGTGTACATTTACCGAAACCCGGAAGTAAGAAATATGAGAAAAAATCAATGAATCGCCGGCGCTAACCGCGAGTTTAAAAACACCATTGGCGCGTGTAATATCTTTTTCCATGGTTCTGGGATTTATAACATAAACATCAGCAATTACAGCTCCTCTGGCATCAACAGTTTGGCCTTCAATAATGTAAGTTGAATCTTGTGCATATGCGTTTATACAACACACTACGGTTAACAGAATGGTTAATGTTTTCATTTTTGTTTAGTTTTCGGCACAAATATCGTGATTACATGTTTTAAGGTAGCTGAAAAAAAACTAAACTATGTTAATTGAAAACGTTGGAATAAAGTGCGCTTATTGAGTAGCACGAACGTAAGGAATACGAAAATAGAACACAGATCCTTTTCCGGTTACTGTAGAAAATCCAATATCGCCGTTTAGCAGATTTATATTGCCTTTGCAAATGGCAAGACCCAAGCCCACACCATCGTATGTTTCATTTTTTTCGTCGTGTGCTTTCTGAAAACGTGTAAAAATATATTCTTGTTTATCTGCTTCAATACCAATTCCGGTGTCTTCAACTGTAAAAATCAACATCTCATCTTTAAGTATATAACTTAGCTTTATACTGCCCGATGCGGTATATTTATTCGCGTTATGTAGTAAATTCATAATTATCAAACGCAGTTTCCCTGAATCGGTTACAACATGGCTTTCATTATCACTGAGTCCTTTCTCCACTTTAAACTTTATCTCATTTTTAACCATCGACGAAAATGCCTCGTCAACTTCATCAATCAGTTTGTTGAGTAAAAAAGTATCGTGGTGAACTTTCACATTTTTGGTTTCCAACATCGAAATTTCAAGTAATTCATCTACAACATAAAGCAGCTGGTTCGAGCTGTTTCGAATAATGGCAAGAAATTGTTTTATTTGTTTTTCACTTAGTTTTTGTGAGTTTAGAACATCTGAAAATCCGATAATGCTATTCATCGGAGTTCTGATTTCGTGCGAGATATTTTGTAAAAACGCCGTTTTAAGTTCGTTGCTTTTTTTTGCCTCCGACTCGGCTTTACGCAATTTCTTAAGATGTGATTTTAACAGCAGAAAAAGCAGGAATGATGTGGTTGCCACATAAAACCATCCTTTGTAGGTTTGTAATTCGGTTAACAGCTCGCGATCGCCGGTTATAGTAAGTAAAAACTTGTCCGAGAAAATAATCCAAAACCCTCCAATTAAAAGGTAAAGTATCGTAATTCGGTATTCAAATTTTATTTTCTTCATAAACAGAATCATGAAAATATTCACTGGTATCTAGCTCGCTTTACAGGACATTTGCCACTGAAGTTTTTCTGATTATAACTATTCTTTTATGTTGTAGGCAACAAGAACCTCGCCGTGCCTCACCAAAAGCATTCCGTTGTAAATAGCCGGCCTCGACCAATATGGCCCCGAGCCATATTGGATTTTAAACTGGCTTACCAGCTCGAAATTCTTTGGAGTGGCTTTTACCAATGCCATGTTGCCTCGTTTTTCATCGCAAAGGTATAACATATTATCGGCAGAAATTATTGGTCCTTTGGTATTAAAATCAGCAATCCACACAATTTCGCCTGTATCCCAGTTCATGCAAATCCATTTTCCACTTTGCCGACCAGTAAAGTTTGAGCCGTACAGAAAACCATCGACAAGAACTACGCCGTGGTTGGCATTATCAAAAGTTTGATCGGTGAATTTTTCGATTATTGATTTCCCGTCGGGAGCGATTTTAAGCATCGACGACTGAACATCCCAGCCACTAGTTATCCAAACACAGCTGTCGTGATAAGTAGGCACGTTGGTTAGGATTGTTGTGTTATCTCCATTTGGGCTTAAATGATTGTGATGAAAGCTCCACATGATTTCGCCGGTTTTGGCACTTAGGCTAATAACGTGCGTTTGGTTGGCCGTAATAATGTATTTTTCTCCGCAGTGCTCAATCAGTGCGGGGGTTATATTCGAACGTTTTGCATGCATCGTTTCTGATTTCCATATCAACTCTCCGGTCATTTTATCAAGTGCTAGAACCATGGCTGTTTCGCCACCAATTGTTGCAATTACTTTGTCGTCAACCAAAAGTGGAGATTCGGAAACTCCAAACATGTCCCAGTCGCTTTGATATTTTTGGTGTAAATCAACCTGCCAGATAAGTTCTCCGTTTTCTGCATTTAAGCAGGCCATTTGGTCCATTCCCGATAGCAGGTATAAACGGTTTTCTTCCAGTGTTGGTGTACAACGCGCTTCAGGATATGAATTTTTCGACGCTTTGCCATATGGTTTTTTCCAAAGAATATTTCCCTGTAAATCAAGACAGCTTATATACTCGAGTGAATCGAAATTCCCGGTGGTATAAATTCTGTTTTCGGTGGCAATAGTCGATGCATTGCTTTTTCCAAGATCTTCAGCAATCCACAAGGTTTCAGGGCCAGTTTCGGGCCATTGTTTTAGCAAACCTTTATCGGGAAAAATGCCATTGCGATTAGGACCACGGAACTGAATAATTTGCGCCTCAACCGTCAGAAAACCAACACAACAAAAAAATGTAAGAAGGGAATAAAACAGGAATTTCAATTTCATCATACTTAACTCGTTAACTTCACTTCGCTTTCCATTACTTCTTTCAGGCGTTTTATTTGTACTGGATTTCCCAAAACAAAAAGCTGATCGTTACGCGAAAGTATCATTTGTGGATCGGGATTAAAAACGTATCGTGCGCCGCTTATTTTTATTCCAATTATGTTGGCGCCTGTTGTTTCACGTACTTTCAATTCGGCAATTGATTTGCCTACAAAACGTTGTGCCAGGTTTTTACACGGAACTTCTTCAAGTGTAACATCCTGCGATTTTTGCAACAAAATATATTCGATAAATTCAACAACATCGGGTTGATGTACCAACTTGGCCATACGTTGTCCGCCAATACGTTCAGGCATAATAACATTGGTGGCGCCGGCACGCTTTAGTTTCATCTGGCTTTCCAGTTCCGAGGCGCGACTTATTACGGTAAGTCCCGGGTTCATGCTTCGTGCGGTTAGTACTACAAAAACATTGTCAGCATCAGTTGGAGTAGTGGCAATTAAAGCTCTTGCCCGGTTAATCCCGGCTTGCTCAAGTATTTCTTCGTGTGTTGCATCGCCTTTAATGTAAAGTATGTTCGGATTTTGCCGTATTCTCGAAATAACATTATCACGTTTATCGAGAATTACAAACTCAACATTGTTCTCTTCCAGTTCCATGGCTGCCTGCTCGCCATTTCTTCCGTAGCCCACAATTATAACGTGGTCTTTTAGTTTTGCAATTTTCTTATCCACCCTGTACGTTTTTATATAGTTTGCCAATTCTCCGTCGAAAACAAAGCGGGCCATGTTTGAACCAACATAGGCCAAACTACCCAAGCTCATAATAATTAAACCAATTGTAAAAATCTTGCCATCAGGAGTTAAGGGATGAGAGCCAACCTCTTTAAATCCAACCGTTGAAATAGTTATCACTGTCATATAAACACTGTCGAGCAGTGTCATTTCTTCGATATAATAATAACCCGATGTTCCAAAAATCAAAATCGAGAGAAGCAGACCTATTCCGATTTTAACGGTTTTGCTCGAAACCGCTTGAAATTTATTGTATTGATGGCTACTTGTTGGCATGTTAGTCGTTCTGATTTTATGCTGATGAAACCAATTTCACCCCTAATTGGCAATTTAAACATTTTTTTGATTCGCAGTAATAGTTTTTTAGTTGAAGTAAAGCTTGCGAATCAAAAGCTGAGCGTGCCTGAATACCCAGTTTCGACCATTTTGTTATGATGGAATTCTTTTCTTCCGGAAGATTTTCCAGAAAATCGAGTGCGCGGTTTTTTAAGTGGTGTTTGTTTTGTTTTTCGCCGTACACGAACAAAAAAGGAACGATAACATTGATAATCAGAATCTGGGCTGCAGTGTCGCCCAATTCCTTTGGTTGTGTATTTTTCGATGATTTATTGAAGTTGTAATGCGAATCCCAGTATTCCGAGGCTTTAACCTTAAACAATTGTTTTAGCGCTTCGGTAGACTCAATCTCCAGTATTTTTGAAAACAAACCTTCTGATTGGTAAATAAGTGCCGCCAGCTGCGAAATGCGAATAGTGGGGAAATTTGGCGGGCGCAAACGCATAAATTTCCACAAGTGACCTTCAATTCCTTTTAGATTGTACTTTTTGTAAAGAAATGAATACTCGTCGCGAAGCCGAAGATAATACTCATCGCCCAGTAATTGTTTGTTTAGTAGCCCGGAGTTGCCGAATAATAGAGCTTCCAGTTGAAACAGGCTGTTTTTATGTTTTTGCAAGGTGTGAATCGAGATAGATTTGGCCAGCAATTCAAAGGGCACGGCATTAACTTTAAAGCCAAACATTCGTGCCAATATCTGAAAAAATGTCTCCTCCCAATTGTTGTTATTTTGTTCCAGTTGCTGTACAATGGTTTGTGTTTTTGTTTCCAGCCGTTCAATCATCAGGCGGTTAAAACCAAGTTGTAATATTATCGGATCAACTTTATGTAACTGGTTTTCGCAAGCGATCCAGGTTTGTGCATTTATCAGGTTTTGGTAATTGTGTTTTAGTTGTTCGGGGTAGTTCAAAACCAGCGTTGGAATTATTTCTCCATTACTTCGGGTTATTGTTGTGTCGTTGGTTTCAACTACGTGCAAAACAACATTGTCGTAAGCTTTGTCGCTAGTGTGTTCGTGCTTTTTCCAGTCGGATGCCGATTTATGGATTTCGATATTACCGGCCCAGGTAGTATTGTTTATTTTGATCTTGGCATTAAAAAAATCGGGGCCGGAGTCAGTATTTTTTCTGCCTTGATCAATCACCTCAAGTTTATCGCCTTCAGCAGTTTGTAACTGACTTGTAGTGAAAAGCCGGTTTTGCCAAATGTATTGCAGAAATTCTTCGGGCATATTTTGTGGGTCAGCCATTTGGGAATGTTTTTGTTTTTCCTAAAAATAAGGAAATGTTTGAAATGTAACAAAAGTGTGGGGCCGATCTCCAATAATCAGTAATTATTTACGCGAATCAATTTTTTGAAAAATGTCCCACAAAACAATTCCGGCACTAACCGAAATATTGAAAGAATGTTTGGTGCCGTATTGCGGAATTTCAATACTGCCATTGCAAAGGTCGACCACACTTTGTTTAACGCCTTTCACTTCGTTTCCAAAAACCAAGGCTACTTTTTCATCATCGGCAGGGTGAAAATCGGGTAGCATTATACTGTTTTCCACTTGTTCTATGGCATAAACTTTAAAACCATCTTGTTGCAAGTTCTTAACTACTTCTTCGGTGTGCTCAAAATATTCCCAGTCAACCGATTTTTCGGCGTCAAGTGCAGTTTTACGGATTTCGTTGTTCGGTGGTGTAGCTGTAATTCCGCACAGGTATATTTTATTAATCAGCAACGCATCCGAGGTGCGGAACACCGACCCAATGTTGTTGCAGCTTCTGATATTATCAAGCACCACAACAATGGGTGTTTTTGTCGATTGTTTGTATTCCTCAACGCTTAAACGGCCAAGTTCTATATTTCTGAGTTTGCGCATAAATCTTTTCGTTTCGTTGTAATTCTACCAGTTCACTGCGGCTCTTCTGAATGGCTGCGACATACAACGTGCACCGCCACCACCTCGAGCCAGTTCCGACCCGGCAATGGTTACAACACATTTTTTGTAGTCGTCAACCGATACTTTTCCTGTAATCATGTCGGTGGCTGCAACTACTTCGTAGCCGTTATTGTTCAGTTCTTCGATGGTGTGTACGTTGCGTTGGTAACCAATTATTTTACCTGGTGCAAAAGCTAAAAAATTAGCTCCGCTGTGCCATTGTTCGCGCTCCTGAATCCATTCGTCGCTGTTGCCGCCACACGAAATTGGTTTTAAATCGATGCCCAGCTTTTTCAGCGCTTTTGGCAGGTTTGGCATTTCCTCGATACGACTTACTTCTCCGTTTTCTATTTCAATATGAATGGTTTTAAAACGGCTCATTCCAAAAATTACGGGTGGATAAACCATACATTCATAGGTATTTAGAAAAGTGAAAACCATATCGAGGTGAATAAACGATTCAGGTGTTTCGGGCAGTTCCTGAACGATAATGTGTTGTTTTTCTTTGTTCTGTTTTTTTATGTTTTCAATGATAAAATCAATGCCCTGCGTGCTGGTCCTCACTCCGGTCCCGATAACAAAAATATCGTCGCGGGCAATTTGTACATCGCCGCCTTCCACCATCGATTTTCGGTTAACCATTATGTTCGAATCGGGCTTTGCCGGATTTAGAACGTGGCTTTCAATGGTTGGGTGGTATTTGTAAATGGCCTCCATTATAAGCGATTCCCGCTCGCGCACCGGGTTCGCCATTTTCCCGATAAGCATATTGTCATTCATTGCCATTGCCGAGTCGCGAGTGAAAAACAGGTTGTGCAAAGGCCTCAATAAAAAACGCTCGTTGCTTAGGTAGTTGGTTAGGTTGTTTTTCTCCAACACCACACCTTCAATCAGCATTGTTGCCAGGTTTTTTGAATCATTGTCGAGTAATTGCTGACACGAGTCGATGTACTCGGTCATGCAAATTTCTTTCAGCAATTCTGTCTTTACTTCATCGATAGCTAAAATGTCGGCGAGCAATTCTTTCACCTGGTATACCTGCGATACTTTCTTAAGAACCCCTTCAAATTGTGCATATTCGTTTGACGCGATCGATAAATTTAAAATATCGCTGTATAAGGCTCTTTCGGCATTTGCCGGCGTCATATTTTCAACTTCGGAACCCGGTGTGTGGATAATAACGCCTTCCAACTGGCCAATTTCTGAATGCACCGATGTTTTCATATCAAGGTATAATTTTTGTTTTAGCGGATCAAAGATATAAACTTTGCATGGTCTGTAATTGAATAACGAATATTTCGTTCTACTTTTATGTTGCTAAAAATGTTTTAATGAAAAGGATTGTCTTTATAGCGTTTTTATTGTTGGGAGCCTGGCTTGCCGAAGCGCAGGAGAACGATACTTCCGATGTTTACATGGGCTATGTTCAGGATGGCGATACCATAATATTTAAGAACCTTAAAGAAATCCCGGTTTTTCCCGGTCGTGAATTTAAAAACAACCGGCAATACAGGCGTTACACGCGCTACATTAGGAAAGTGAAAAAGGTGTATCCGCTGGCTGTGGAAGCACGTGAACTATTGAAAGAATACGAGCCGGAATACAACGCTATGGAAACGCGAAAAGAGCAACGACGATTGATGAAACAGCTGGAAAAAGAATTGCTGGACAAACATAAAGATGAATTGAAAAAATGGTCGATTTCGGATGGTCGGATTTTGTTGAAACTAATAAATCGCGAAACGGAGCGAACTGCATATAGTCTGATAAAAGATTTCAGGGGAGGGTTTAGTGCTACTTTTTGGCAGGGAATTGCCAAACTTTTCAGAAATGATTTGAAAGCCGGTTACGATCCGGATGAAGAAGACCAGGTGCTGGAAGAAATTGTAACTTTAATTGAATTGGGATATTACTAAAATGAGGGAACACATCAGAACTTTCATTGCCATAAAAATAGTTCCGAACAATGAAGTGATTAAGTTGCTTCAGCATTTAAAAAAACTGTTTAAAAACGACCGTATAAACTGGGTTGATTCCGAGAATTTTCATTTAACACTACGCTTTGTTGGTAATACCACACGCGAGCAATTGTATGCATTGGTTGATCGATTGGAGGATTTATTTTCTGATAAATCGAAATTTAAAATCACCTTAAATGGAACAGGCTACTTTAAAAGCAAAAACCAGCCACGCGTTCTCTTTATAAAACTTAACGAATCCGATGAATTGTTGCAACTGGTGCCGGAAATTGAAGCGCAAGTTGTTGCCTGTGGTTTTGATGGAGAGCAAAAAGCGTTCAGACCACATTTAACTGTAGGCCGCATAAAATCGGTAGAAAACAGAAACCGGTTTTTCTCTATTGTGGATGAAATGCCGACAGTTGAATGCCAGAAAATAGAAGTGAAAGAAATAATATTGTTTCAAAGCATTTTAAAGCAACCCGGCCCGGAATACAGGCCTATAAAAACATTTCAGCTAAAATGATTGCTAGTACACCAAAGCCACCTTACTATGCTGTGATTTTTACAACTCTACAAAACGAGAATGATAAGGGATATGCCGAAATGGCCCGGCAAATGATGGAAATTGCCAAACAACAACCCGACTTTTTGGGTGAAGAATCAGCCCGCGAAGATTTGGGAATTACCGTTTCGTACTGGGAGAGTCTGGAAACCATTAAGAGCTGGAAACAAAATGCCAAACATTTGCAGGCTCAAAAGCTGGGGAAAGAAAAGTGGTATAAGAAATACAAATTAAGAGTGGCGGGAGTGGAACGCGATGCTGACTTTGGTTTTTAATCTGGATTATTTTCCGTTTCCTTTTACGCTAACCATTATGGTGTAAATCAGTATTTTAAAGTCGATATACAACGAAATATTTTTCAGATACATCATATCGTAAGTTAGTCGTTCCAGCATCTCATCAACATTCGATGCATAACCATATTTTACCTGTCCCCACGAAGTAATTCCCGGGCGCAGTTTGTGCAGGTGTGTGTAGTGTGGTGCTCGTTTTATTATTTGTTTTATGTAGAAATCACGCTCCGGCCGCGGCCCAACCAGCGACATCGTTCCCATAATTACATTAAAAAACTGTGGAATTTCATCTAAATGAGTCTTTCGCAGGAAACGCCCGATTGGTGTAATTCGCGAATCGTTTTCCGATGACAGGGCAGGCGATCCATTTTCGGCTTCGGCAACCATACTTCTGAGTTTATAAATATAAAATGGTTTTCCGTAACGCCCTATTCTTTGTTGCTTGTATATAACCGGCCCTTTTGAGGTAGTGCAGATTATTACTGCCAATACAATAAATACCGGAAAGAAAATTACCACTGCAATAACCGAAAATAAAACATCGAGCAAGCGCTTCATGTTTTCCTGCCAGCCGGGCATTAATCCGTTGCTGATTTTTATTAGCGGGCTTCCAAAAATGGTGTTGGTTTTTGTCATGCTCGAAAGCAAATCATACAAATCAGGAATGCCCCAAATAGTAATTTGCCTGTTTTCTATAATTGTCAGAATCTCGCTAAGTTGATCGTGCTCACGGGTTTCCAAAGCCAGAATTACTTCTTCAATATTTTCATTGTCCAATATGTCGATAATGTCGTTTATGTGTCCAAGCATCGGCAATTTTTCGCTCAACACGGAGTTGCTATTTTCATCAAGTTCAATAAATCCAACAAATTTATTTCCTGCCGGCCTTACCTGGCTCATCATTTCGTTGTACACCTTCAGCGCTTTTTCGTTGCTGCCGATAATCAGCGTGTTAAAGCCAATTTTTCGTTTATGAATTTTGTGAATGGTTTGTGTGGTAAGTATCAGGCGAAAAATATAGGTGAGTGAAAAATGTAATGCAAACAGCGTAAAAACCAGGTTGTAGTAGTTTTTATACGAGCCAATCCAGTCGTCCAGCAGAAATGCAAAGAAGATAATAACAACACCAACTACCGAAGTAAAAAATGTTTGCCCTAGTTCAAGGAGGCGCGAACGTCGATAAATATTGTTGTAAAAGCCAACAATGTAGTAAAATGTTATCCAGAAAGCGGGGATGACCAGCAACCCCAAATAGAATTGCGGCGTGAGCTCAAAAGGAACATCCCATCCGTTAAAGTATTGGGGCTCAATAATTTCTTTTCGGTATACAAAAAAAGCAGCCCAGGCAAGTGCTGCGGCAAAAAAATCGAAAAATAAATATTTGGCTGTTTGCCACGATTTATTCATGAACAAGCGATTAAGTCAGGTCGTTTTTACAATCACATTTTAAACGTCCTGTAATGCAAAATATTGCGGCAAAAGTAGTTTTTTATTGTTACTAATGAATAGAAAACTGTGCGATCTTTTTATTGATCTTTTGTGCCACGTGCATGGCAATTAAATAATCATCGAGCGTCGATATCTTTTTAATCTTTCCTTCAATTGCCTGAATAAAAATATCTAGCTCGTTTATCAAACAGTCATCATCAAATTCAATGGTTTTATTATCGGAAAGAAATTTTTCCTTGCTAAAATTGAAAGTAGCAAACTGGTTGTCGGAATAAATTCTGACTTTAAAATTTTTCAGCGATTCAAGCTTGCCAAAATTCAAGTTAACAACCGATGCATCTCCAAACTCAAGACGAACGTTGGTAAATTCAGAGTTGTTAAAGCCCGGAAAAGTTATGGCACCAATTTTTTTGGGAGAAATGCCTGTAACACCCAAAAGCATAAGCAACATGGGGTATAACGATTTCTTTTCGGTTACATCGCGCTCAAAGTTACTGTAATCGATAAATGCCGGTGTTTTAATGTTTTTATTTACCCATTGAATGGCGGGCGAGAAAAAATACGGGTTTGTAACCTGTACCACCGATCGCGATTCGTTTATCAGTTTATTCAATTCGGTACATTCGTCGATGGTTAAATCGGGATATTCTGCGCAAAAAATGTGTTTCGATTTTTTTATAATCTCGCGCATGAATTTAAAAGGCATAGGCGTCGAGTTATCCATAATAATCACGTCGGCACGTTCAATTAATTCAACCCTGTTAAATTCGGGTATTGAATAATGAAAACCGGTCAGTTCTTCGCTCGATCCAACAGATGCTTTCCCAATAATATTGATCTGGGTATTCTTCTTGATTTCCAATACAAATGGCTCAAGAATTCCGGTGTTCCCAATTAATCCAACATTCAGCATATTGCGCTATTTAAATGGTTTCTATGCAAATATAGAATTCAGCCAAACATCTTTTAATAGTGCAGATGTTAATTTATCAACGTTAAATGTTAATATTCATTATGTGCAGCAACGGTTGATGGTAAGTATATTCGATTAATTTTGTGTTTCGACGACGAAAAAATGGTAAACGAAACATCACGACATAAAGGGCTTCGTAAACGTTTGGTCGATGGACTAAAAGTTAAAGGTATTCGCAACGAAGCTGTTTTGGCAGCAATTGGAAATGTGCCAAGGCATTTATTTATGGATAGTGGTTTTATAAACTTTGCTTATAAAGATCAGGCCTTTCCAATTGGTGCGGGGCAAACCATTTCGCAACCCTACACAGTCGGTTTTCAAACGCAACTGCTTGATGTAAAAAAGGGCGAAAAAGTGTTGGAAATTGGAACCGGATCGGGTTACCAGGCTGCTGTTTTGGTTGAAATGGGAGCCAAAGTTTTTACCATAGAACGCCAAAAAGAGTTGTATGTAAAAACACATAAATTTTTGCCATCAATTGGCTACAAGCCCGCCTGTTTTTTTGGCGACGGCTATAAAGGCCTTCCCGATTTTGCTCCTTTTGATAAGATATTGGTTACAGCAGGTGCACCTGTTGTTCCGCCCGATTTAAAGATGCAACTAAAAATAGGAGGCAAACTCGTAGTTCCCGTGGGTAACGATAAGCACCAGGATATGTGCGAGATTATTCGAAGCGGCGAAAATGATTTCACAATGAAAAAACATGGAGGCTTTGTTTTTGTTCCTCTTTTAAAAGGAACCGTAAATTTCTGAGAAATGATAAAAGTTGAAAAGTTTGTAGTAAACCCATTGGCCGAAAACAGCTTCGTATTAAGCGATGAAGAAACAAAAGAATGTGTAATTATCGATCCCGGGTTTTATTACGGAGAAGAGCACGATGAGTTAAAATATTACATTGAAAAAAATGAGCTGAAACCCGTAAAGGTTATCAATACACATTGCCATTTCGATCATATAATGGGCGTTGATTTTATTCGCGATGAATTTAAAATTCCGCTGTTCGCTCATGCCGACGATGCTTTTTGGGTTGAGAAAGCTGTTGATCAGGGTAAAATGTTTGGTTTTGATGTGAAGCCAGTAAAACCTATTGATGAGTTTATTGAAGAGGGACAGACGATAGAGTTTGGCGAAGCAAAACTTGAAGTTATTCATGTTCCCGGCCACGCTCCCGGTCACGTTGTTTTTTACAGTAAAGCCGATAAGTTTATAATTGCCGGCGATGTATTGTTTTATGGCAGCATTGGCCGGACCGACTTGCCCGGTGGCGATTTTGATACCTTGATAACCAACATTAAAGAAAAACTTTTCCCGCTACCAAACGATACAAAAGTTTACTGTGGACACGGCCCGGAAACCACACTCGGATTTGAAAAAGAGAACAATCCGTTTTTAACCTGAATGTAAACGGGTTAAAATGGTTTAAAATCATTTTTTTAAATCCGTTCAGTTTATATACTTGCAAAAAATTCACTATAAATAAATATTTCGAATGTCTCAGGATAGATTTGTCACCCGCCACAATGGCCCACGAGGTTTAGAAGTTGCCGAAATGCTTGATTCTGTTGGTGTTTCATCGATGGACGAACTGCTTGAACAAACAGTGCCTTCAACGATCAGGTTAAAGCAACCTTTAAAATTGAAAGAAGGTTTGTCGGAACGGAAATATTTCCGCCGAATTCTGGAACTGGCTTCTAAAAATAAAGTATTCAATACCTACATCGGAATGGGATATTACGATACGATTACTCCTGCAGTGGTCTTGCGTAATGTACTTGAAAATCCGGTTTGGTACACTTCTTACACACCATACCAGGCCGAAATTTCGCAGGGACGACTGGAGGCGCTGTTAAACTTTCAGACAATGGTTTGCGGTTTAACCGGAATGGACATTGCCAATGCATCGTTACTTGATGAAGCTACTGCAGCTGCCGAAGCGATGGTGATGATGGCTAACCTGCGATCGCGGAAAATGGTAAAAGCCGGTGTAAATACCATTTTGGTTGACAGCAAAATGTGGCCGCAAACACACGATGTATTAAATACACGTGCACTTCCGCTTGGCTTTGAATTAAAAATTCAGCCCAAAGACGAATTTGTGTTTGACGAAAATGTGTTTGGAGTAATCGTTCAATATCCGAATGCAGATGGCGAAATATTAGATTATGCAGAACTTGTTGAGCAGGCGCATGAAAAAGAAATAAAGGTAGCAGTTGCTGCCGATTTAATGTCGCTGGCAATTCTTACTCCTCCGGGAGAGTGGGGGGCTGATATTGTTTTCGGTAACTCGCAACGATTTGGAGTTCCGATGGGATACGGTGGCCCGCACGCGGCATTCTTCACGGCAAAAGAGGCTTACAAACGAAATATGCCGGGCCGTATTATTGGGGTTACCAAAGATATGCATGGCAACCGGGCACTGCGCATGGCGCTGCAAACCCGCGAGCAACATATTAAACGCGAAAAAGCAACATCGAATATCTGCACAGCGCAGGCTTTATTGGCTATTATGGCCGGATTTTTTGGAGTTTATCACGGCCCTGATGGCATTATCGGAATTGCTGAACGTATCCACAATATTGCTGCTTTTCTTGCCGTTGAAATCGAGAAACTTGGATATACTCAAATCAATAAAAACTTCTTCGATACTATTCGTTTTGCATTACCAAAACACGTAATGCGCGAAGACATTGAGTGGTTATCGCACGAGTTGGAAATGAATTTTCGCTATTTCGAAAATGGCGATGTGGGAATCAGTATCGACGAAACCACCAACCCACAGGATATTGGCTGGATAATTGAAGTATTTGCAAAAGCCGCCAATAAAAAATGGCAGGTAGCTGAAGAATATCCTGAAGGTTTTGAAATTGATGCTGCGTTTAAACGGACATCGGAATTTATGACTGAGGAGGTATTTAATAAGTACCGCTCGGAAACCGAAATGGTGCGATACATTAAACGGTTGGCGAAAAAGGATATTTCACTTACACAATCGATGATCTCGCTGGGATCGTGCACGATGAAACTGAATGCAGCCACCGAAATGTTGCCTTTGAGTTGGATTGAGTTTAACGGTTTGCATCCGTTTATTCCCAAAAATCAGGCACGTGGTTATCACGAAATGATGGAAGAACTTCGCCGCGATTTAGCCGAGATTACCGGAATGGCCGATGTAAGTTTGCAGCCAAACTCAGGTGCTGCAGGCGAATATGCCGGTTTGATGGTGATTCAGGAATACCATAAAAGCAGAGGCGAGGGCCAGCGTGATGTGGTGATTATTCCTTCTTCGGCACACGGAACCAATCCTGCAAGTGCGGTAATGGCCGGAACAAAAGTGGTTGTGGTAAAATGCGACGATAAAGGAAACGTTGATATGGAAGATCTTCGTGCCAAGGCTGAATTGCACAAAGACAATCTTTCAGCATTTATGGTAACTTATCCATCAACACACGGGGTTTTCGAGGCATCAATTATTGAAATGTGCGAAGTCATTCACGAAAATGGCGGACAGGTTTACATGGATGGTGCCAATATGAATGCGCAGGTTGGTCTTACCAATCCTCGTATGATCGGTGCCGATGTGTGTCACCTGAATTTACATAAAACATTTGCTATTCCACATGGTGGTGGAGGTCCCGGTGTTGGGCCTATTGGCGTTGCCAGTCACTTGGTAGAGTTCCTGCCATCGCACCCCATTATGAATAACGGGCACGTGGGTATTACAGCGGTTTCTGCGGCTCCATGGGGAAGTGCATCGGTATTGCCAATTACCTACGGCTACATTAAAATGATGGGAGCCGAAGGACTGACGGAAGCAACAAAACTGGCTATTCTTAATGCCAACTATATTGCCACAGCTTTAAAAGACAATTACGGAATTTTGTATACCGGAGAAAACGGACGTGTGGCACATGAATTAATTTTAGAGTGTCGCCACCTGAAAGCCTCTGCCGGAATAACCGAAGAAGACATAGCAAAGCGATTAATGGATTATGGTTTCCATGCGCCAACGCTATCGTTTCCGGTTCACGGTACATTAATGATTGAGCCGACAGAAAGTGAATCGAAGGATGAGCTGGATCGGTTTATCAGCGCTTTAAACTCTATTTTCGATGAAGTAAAAGAAGTTGAGAACGGAGATGCCGACAAAGCTGATAACGTGCTTAAAAATGCGCCACACACGGCTCAGTGCGTGTGTGCCGATGAATGGACACACTCTTATGGCCGCGAAAAAGCTGCTTATCCGCTTGATTGGGTGCGCGAAAATAAATATTGGGTGCCGGTTGGTCGTGTCGACAATGCATGGGGCGATCGTAACCTGATTTGTACCTGTGGTTCGCCAGAAGAATATGAAGCTTTTGCTGATTAAAAAATAAAATAATATAAATATCGGAAGCCGTCTGAATTTTCAGGCGGCTTTTTTATTTTTGCTGCATGATCACATTTCCCAATGCCAAAATAAATATCGGGCTCAACGTAGTGGAGAAACGACCAGATGGTTACCACAACCTTGAAACTATTTTTTATCCGGTAAAATTATCTGACGCTTTGGAGGTGATCGAAGCAGACAAAACAGCTTTTTCTTCATCTGGAATTGAAATTGATGCTACACCAGAGAATAACCTCGTTTATAAAGCTTATTCTTTGCTTACCGGGGATTATGATCTTCCGCCGGTAAAAATGCATCTGCATAAAGTTATTCCGTTTGGTGCAGGGCTTGGCGGCGGTTCTGCTGATGCGGCTTTCATGTTAAAAGTGCTGAACGATTATTTTGAGTTGGGATTAACCTCAACTCAGATTGAGGAGTACGCTGCCAGAATTGGAGCCGATTGTCCGTTCTTCGTTCAAAATAAACCTACTTTTGCACACGGAATTGGCGATCAGTTTAAACCGGTAAACCTCGATTTATCGGCCTACGAGATTGTAATTGTTAAACCTCCATTTTCTGTTAGCACGCCCCAGGCTTATAAAAATATTACTCCTGCAAAACCGGAATTTAATCTTCAGCAAATTGAAAAACTCCCCATCGAAGATTGGAAAGCAGTAGTGAAAAACGACTTCGAAAAAAGCGTATTTCCGCAATTCCCCGAAATTGAAAAACTAAAGAATCAGCTTTACAAAGCAGGCGCCGTTTATGCTTCCATGTCGGGAAGTGGCTCAGCAGTCTTCGGTATTTTTCGCCATTCACCGATAGATTTGGATAGATTCCTACCTGAAGGTATTTTTATTTACCGATAACCCCGGACGTTTACCGACCTTAAGAACTCATTAACATTTTTTTTATTCTTTTTAACAAAACGATATGTAACCTTTGTACTCGTTAATAGTCATATTAACTGAAAACAAGAAAACAAAAAAAGTCCTTTACGAAGGCATTTGAAAACAAACAATTAGTAAGAAAACAGTTAAAAACAGAAAACATGAAAACTAGATTTAATTTAAAAACAGTTGCACTTATAATAGCCGTCATTTTTACAGTAGGAACAGCTAATGCAACAGAGAAAGTTACAAAAGCCTCAAGTCATGAAAACATTATTGAGACATCGTTAAACATTGAAAACTGGATGACAAATGAAGCAATCTGGAGTACATCAGATGCATTCAATTTTGTTGAAGCACAGGAGGAAATGCTTAACCTTGAAAGCTGGATGACTAACAGCGATGTATGGTCAACAGTAGCAGATTTGGCTGCTCAAACAGAAGATGCCAACCTTGAGTTGGAAGACTGGATGACAAACGAAACTGCATGGGAAGTTGCTCCATCGGCAATAGTACTAACAGAAACTGAAGGAAATTTAAGCCTTGAAGACTGGATGATTAACGAACAAGTTTGGAATATGTAGATAAATAGAAAACGCGATTAGTTTTATTTGGATTTTTGAGAGTTGCCGCTTAGTTGGGGCAACTCTTTTTTGTTTGTAATTTGCCATAAAAAAACCGCACAACTAATTGCGCGGTTTCAATATCTCTTAACTTTTGTTACGAGTTACTTTGTCGGTTTAATCACGATCATCAAATGGCGGTTAGGAATAACCTCGCCTTTTTTTACGTTGATTTTTACGATCTCTCCATCAAAGGGCATTCGCACCTGGTTCTCCATTTTCATTGCTTCAAGCAATAAAAGTGTTTCTCCTTCTTTTACTTTTTGTTTTGTTTTTACAAAAAGATCGATGATGGTTCCCGGAATGAAGGAATAAAGTTCATTCGGATCCGGAGATACATAATTAACCCTGTTTTCAAATTTTTTGGTAAACGTAGTTTTGTAAACCGCTCCCTGAACAACAAGGTTCTTAAGCTCTTTTTCTTCTGCCATAATGCAATTCTTTTAGTGGTTTAAAACGGAGGAATTCCATGTTTTTTAGCTGGCATTGAAGCGCTTTTGTTTTCAGAAACCTGCAAGGCATGTAAAATGCGCGAACGTGTTTCGCTAGGCTCGATTACCTCGTCGATATAGCCTTGTGCTGCAGCAACATAAGGATTGGCAAACTTTTGTTTATATTCCTCGATTTTTTGCTGGCGCATTTCTTCCGGATTCTCTGCTTCTGCAATTTCTTTACGGAATACGATGTTAGCAGCACCTTCTGGTCCCATAACTGCAATCTCGGCTGTTGGCCATGCAAAAACAAAGTCGGCACGCAAGTGGCGAGAGTTCATTGCAATGTAACCACCACCGTATGCTTTTCTTACAATTACAGTAATTTTCGGCACGGTTGCTTCACTGTAGGCATAAAGAATTTTTGCTCCGTGACGAATTACACCGGCATGTTCCTGGTCAACTCCAGGTAAATAACCCGGAAGGTCTTCCATAGTAACAATAGGAATGTTGAATGAATCACAGTAACGAATAAAACGGGCTGCTTTATCCGAGCTGTCAATATCAAGCACTCCGGCAAGAACCATTGGCTGGTTGGCTACAAAACCAACAGTTTCGCCATTCATTCTACCAAAACCAATGATGATATTTGGTGCAAAATCTTCCATTACTTCCAGGAACTCAGAACCGTCGGTGATGCTTTTAAGTACATCACGCATATCGTACGGAATTCTTGGATCAGCAGGAACGATGTCCTCAACTTTAGCGCCTTTTAACGGTGCTTTTGGTTTGTGAGCCAACGCTTTTCTTGAGTTGTTGCGCGGAATATAACTGATAAGTGTTTTTATCTGATCGAAACATTCCATTTCGGTTTGTGCATAAAAATGTGCGTTACCGGTAACTTCGGCATGTACACGGGCACCACCCAGTTCTTCCATCGAAACTTCTTCGCCCAACACCGATTTAACCACTGATGGTCCGGTAATAAACATTTTCGAGATGTTTTCAACCACAAACACAAAGTCGGTTAATGCAGGAGAGTATACAGCTCCACCGGCGCAAGGACCAAGGATTACAGAAATTTGCGGAATAACACCAGAAGCCAGTGTGTTACGGAAGAAAATTTCTCCGTAGCCAGCCAGTGAGTTAACACCTTCCTGAATACGTGCACCACCCGAGTCGTTGATACCAATTAACGGAACGCGCATTTTCAGTGCGTGGTCCATAATTTTGGTGATCTTACGAGCGTGCATTAATCCCAGCGAACCACCAGCAACGGTAAAGTCCTGGGCGAAAATGCAAACCGGTTTATCGTAAATAGTACCGGTGCCAATGATTACACCATCTCCGTGTAATTTTTTGCCTTCCATGCCGAAATCTTTTGCAGCATGTTCAACAAATAAATCGTATTCGTGAAATGAGTTTTTATCCAACAGGGCAAGGATACGTTCACGGGCTGTGAGTTTACCCATTTTAACCTGTTTCTCAATGGCTTTATCTCCACCACCTTTTTGTACTTCTTTCTTTCTTTTACGAAGATCGAGTACGTTACTTCTTAGTGACATAAAGTATTTTTTTAGTTATAAATTACCCGGTAGTTGACCGGTGTTATTTTATTTAGCGTGGGCAAAATTATAATTTTTTTTAATTGCCGTGGGCTTAAGTATACCAGTAGTACGGAAATTAACCAACATAGGTTCAACGCGTTCGAATTATTGTATTGTATGTTTGAAAAATTGTTGGATATAGTAACATTAATCAGGGTTTGGGCTGAGTGCAAGGTTGATACTGGTTTTATCGTGCAGCCCAACGATACACAAAGAAAGCCAGTATAGCATAAACGGTGTTTGGCAGCCAAATTGCAAAGATGATTGGAACTGTGCCACTTACAGCAAAAACCGTTGATATTTGCATAAAAAGGATGTAGGAGAAAGCCAGCAAAAGCCCGAGGCCAATATGGAGCCCAAGTCCTCCTTTTACTTTACGCGATGCCAATCCTGCGCCAATAAGAGTTAATATAAAGGCCGCAAACGGATTTGCAATTCGTTTATGTTTCTCTATTTCCCACTCAATGTAGTTTACACCGCGCATTTTCATCAATTTAATTTCTTTCCGCAGTGCCGGAGTAGTATATGTTTCCATCTCGTTTTTCAATCGCTGAAAATCACCCGGAACCATATTTAGCGTGGTGTCCATTCGGTAGCCTTTTTCAAAGGTTTCGTGATCTTCAAAAATATTTCGTTTCCAGTACGAGTTGATTACCCATTTTCCGCTTTCTTCGTCCCAGCGAATATTTTGTGCAGTAAGTTTTTCTTTCAGCTCCGAATCTTCGAAGCGTTCCAAGGTAAAACGCATTCCTACATTGTTGGCATTAAAACTTTGCATATAAATGTAGGTGCCGGGCTCAATTTGCCGGTGTATATTTCGTTCGGTTCCCACCGATTTGTTTTTAATGTAAACGTGTCGGAAATTGTTCATCGTTTTGTTGGCAGGCGGAATAACATAGTTACCCAACATAAACGAAAACAACGCAATTATAAATGCCGATACCAGGTAGGGCCGCATTAACCGGGCATACGAAACACCGTTGCTTAGAATCGCAATTATTTCGGTGTTGTATGTCATTTTCGAGGTAAAATATATTACCGCAATAAAGGTAAACAGCGGGCTAAAAAGGTTGGCAAAATAGGGGATGAAATTCATGTAATAATCGAATACAATATCATGTAGCGGGATATCTTTCGACAAGAATTCATCAAGGTTTTCCGAGATATCGAAAACAATGGCGATACTCAGGATCAGACCAATGGCATAAAAGAAAGTTCCGAGAAACTTTTTCGAAATGTAAAAATCGATTGTTTTATACCACTTCATGTTTTACTACAGTCTTTCTTTAAGTTTTATCACCATTTCGTTTTTCCAGCTTACAAAATCGCCATTTTGAATTTTTTGGCGGGCTGTTTTTACCAGCCACAGGTAAAATGCCAGGTTGTGCTGACTTGCAATTTGCGCGCCAAGCATTTCGTTCGAAATTATAAGGTGGCGAAGATAAGCTTTTGAATACTGGTCGACAAACGATGTTCCGTTTTCATCGATGGGAGAGTGGTCGTTTTCCCATTTTTTATTGCGGATATTGATGATTCCTTCGCTGGTAAACAACATTCCGTTACGTCCGTTGCGGGTTGGCATCACACAATCAAACATGTCGATTCCGCGGTGAATACCTTCCAGAATATTTACCGGTGTTCCAACCCCCATCAAGTAGCGTGGTTTGTTTTCAGGAAGATCGGCGGTGCAAACTTCCGTCATTTCGTACATCTCCTGTTCGGTTTCGCCAACCGACAAACCTCCGATTGCATAACCATCGGCATCAAATGTTTTTACGTTTGCAACGGCAGCTTTTCGCAAATCGGTAAATGTATTACCCTGCACAATGGGGAATAACGACTGTGAATAACCATATTTTGGTTCGGTGCTGTTAAACTGTTTAAAACAGCGCTCCAACCACCGTTGTGTCAATTCCAGCGATCGTTTTGCGTAATCATAGTCGGCATCTCCGGGTGTACATTCATCGAATGCCATAATAATATCGGCGCCAATGGTACGCTGAATATCCATCACATTTTCGGGCGTAAACATGTGGTACGATCCATCGATATGCGATTGAAAACGTGCTCCCTCTTCGCTGAGTTTACGAATATCGCCCAGCGAAAATACCTGGAAACCACCGCTATCGGTTAATATAGGTCGATCCCATCGATTGAATTTGTGCAGGCCACCTGCTTTTTCAATCACGTCAATTCCGGGGCGCAAATATAAATGGTAGGTATTTCCTAAAATTATCTGTGCCTCAATATCTTCTTTTATATCGCGGGTGTGAATTCCTTTTACCGATCCGGCCGTTCCTACCGGCATAAATATTGGTGTTTCAATTGTCCCGTGGTCAGTTGTTAATACACCTGCCCGGGCTCTTGAGTTTTCTGCTGTTTTCTGTAGTTCGAATTGCATTTGTATAAAATTGCGCGACAAATATAGCTATTTCACCCGAATTGAACTTGTTTTAGACGCCCTTCAGGCTGTTAATAAAAACTAATTACTGTAAACAAATTCGAACGTTTAAAACAAAATGGTACCGCTAATTTTGCTACTATTGCTAAGTTTTTAATACCGAATTTTCTTCTCTAAATGATTAATGAGCTGTTAGATGTATTTAATGCCCTAACAACTATGCAGTTGGTGGTGTTGGGTGTAGCTGTTTTTATATGGCTTTTAAGGTTTTTGTATTTGCTTTTTTTCCCATTGAGGGTGGTTTTAAATAAAAAGCTATCGAATGCCGAATCGGGAAATGCAACATTATCTGTGCTAATGGTGGTGCGTAACGAAGAAGAAAATTGCCGCGAAACGGTACCACGACTGCTGGATTTGGAAAGCCCTGATATGGAAGTTGTAGTAGTTGATGATTTCTCGCAAGACAATACGTTATCGGTATTGGGCGTATTGAAACAACGTTACCCGAGGCTTAAAATTTCATCGCTAAGCCAGGAAACACGTTATTCTGAAAAGTTGTCGCAAAACATTGCGCTTAAATCAGCCGAAAAAGACTGGGTTGTTTTATATCCGGTAAATGCAAAGCATCCGGCAAGTGAGTGGCTGAATAATCTGAGCATCAAAAATGACGAATCAGTAAATGTAAAACTGGCCTATACAACCGTAGTTGAAGAAAAAAAACGCTTCAATAAATTTTACCGTATCGAAAATTTCTTTCAGCAAATACGGAGTGCTGCCTATTCGCTTAACGGTTTGGCATTTGTTTATAACGAGGATAATGTTGCATTCAGAAAAGCTGAATATTTTAGGCTTGGCGGTTTCGGAACAAAAGTGCAGGAGCCTTATGCAAATTTAGAGTTGGTCATCAATCGTTTTATAAAAAAGAGAAATGTTGAATTGTGTTTAAACGAGGAATGTACCATAAAAAAAGAGGTTTCGGTAGGTCGTACAGAATTCATGGATTTAATGCGTAAAAGTATCCGCATAGAGAAACACCTGAGTAAATTTAAACGTTTTGTACTTCAACTCGATCGCTTAACACAAACCTTATATCCGCTGTTAATTGCACTGGCCGCGCTGCTTGTTTTTAATCTTTGGCCCGTATTATTAGGCTTAATTGTTGTTAAGTTGCTGGTTTTCATGCTTATCATAAAAATATTGCAGAAACGTTTGAATGAACGTAAATTATTCATAACTTCGTTAGTGTTCAGCTTAATAATGCCTTTTTACAAACTTTTTTTCAGGTGGCATTTTAACCGAAAGAGTAAAAATCAGAAATGGAAAAACACGGTGTAATACTATCGGATAAGGCACGGCAGGACTACGAGCTTGTAAAAGCTGCGTTAACTGGCGACGATAAAGCCTTTGCCCGATTATTAAACCGCTACAAAGATGCCATTTATTTTATGCTGCTAAAAATGGTGAATAACCGCAGCGATGCCGAGGATTTAACACTCGAAGCTTTCGGAAAAGCATTTAAAAGTCTTCACCAATACTCGCCGACATACGCATTTAGTACCTGGTTGTTTAAAATTGCATCGAACAATTGTATCGACTTTTTACGCAAGAAAAAAGGAGTGCACGTGCCCATTGAAAATAACGGGCAGGACGATAACAGCGAAACCATAAAACTACGATCGAAAGATCCTGATCCGGAAGAAAAGCTGATTCGTCAACAGAAAGCTATTTTGCTTCGTCGTGTTGTACGAAAGTTAAAACCGCGTTATCAAATTTTGGTAGAGTTGCGTTATTTCAGAGAGTTTTCGTACGAAGAAATTGCAAAAGAGTTAGATTTGCCACTCGGAACAGTAAAAGCACAGCTTTTCAGAGCTCGCGAAATGCTGTTTAAAATGATTGAAAGCACCGAGATTGGCAGAAAAGAATAACTTTTGTATGGATTTAATTCTAAAGTATTTTCCCCATTTAACCGATACCCAAATTGAGCAGTTTAAACAATTGGAACCGCTGTATGCCGATTGGAACGCAAAAATAAATGTGATTTCCAGAAAAGACTTTTCGGAGTTTTACGAGCGTCATGTTTTGCACTCGCTTGGCATTGCAAAGTTTATTCGTTTCAACGACAAAACAAAAGTACTGGACGTAGGAACCGGTGGTGGTTTTCCGGGCATTCCACTGGCTATTATGTTTCCAAATGTGCAGTTTCATTTGGTTGATTCGATAGGGAAGAAAATAAAAGTGGTTAACGGAGTTGCTAATTCGCTGGGATTAAAAAATGTGCGTGCCGATCAAATTCGTGCCGAAGAGCTAAAAGATAAATACGATTTTGTGGTGAGCCGTGCCGTTACCCGTTTGCCCGATTTTGTAAAGTGGATAAAAACCAATATCTCGAAGAAACCAAAAAATGCATTGCCAAATGGTGTGATTTATTTAAAAGGAGGCGATTTAACCGAGGAGGTAAAACCATTTGGGAAGCGAATATTTATGCAGGATTTGCAGGAATATTTCGAAGAACCTTTTTTCGAAACCAAAAAAGTATTGCACTTACCACTATAAAAAACAAAGCCGATTTGCTAGTGCAAAACGGCTTTACTTCTATATCTATTTGATCAAAATTCGTTAATCGAAATTCAACATTCAATATTCATTTTTTCTACAGGTATTCGTCGCCAAACGAAACACCCATTTTTCGTGCTTTTTCAATCAGCCCCAAATTGGGTTCTACCAGGCGCAGTTTCCCGCCAACCTCTTCCAGAGGCACAGTAGTAAGTAGATTGTCTTTAATAGCCACCATTGTTCCGAAATTTTCATCGGCAATACATTGTGCCGCAAAAGCGCCATAGCGTGTTGCCAGAATACGGTCCATTGGTGTTGGCGAACCACCGCGCTGAATATAGCCCAGCACCGTTTCGCGGGTTTCAATGTCGGTATAGGTTTGTATAGCTTGTGCAATATGTGTTGCTGCTGATATTTCTTTCGGGTGATCGATACCTTCGGCAACAACCACAATTGAATAGGGTTTGTTGCTTTCGTAACGGCTCTCAATCTTCTTGCAAACCGAACGGATGTTATACTCCAGTTCGGGCAGTAAAATAATATCGCCGCCACCGGCAAGCCCTGAATACAAAGCCAGCCAACCGGCGTGGTGCCCCATAATTTCAATTATCATTACCCGCTGGTGCGAGTTGGCAGTAGTATGAAGGCGGTCGATAGCATCGGTGGCAATTTGCACAGCCGAGTCGAAACCAAAAGTAACATCGGTTCCCCACACATCGTTGTCGATGGTTTTTGGTATTCCAACCACATTCATCCCCTCCTGAGCCAGAAGGCTTGCGGTTTTCATCGTTCCGTTTCCGCCAATACAAACAACGGCGTCGAGGCCCAGTTTTTTGTAATTCTCAACTATTTTGTGAGGCTTATCCTCTGCATCTTTTCCGTTTTTCTTGCCTTTGTAAGGTTTTTCGCGCGAGGTGCCCAAAATGGTTCCGCCAAGGGTTAAAATCCCCGACAGTGCCGATTCTTTCAGTTCAGTGTAGTCGCCGTTAATTAACCCCGAATAGCCGGCGTTAAATCCCAGCACTTCCATGCCGTATTCAACTATCGCTGTTTTTCCCACGCCTCTTATTGCTGCATTCAGTCCCGGGCAATCGCCCCCTGCAGTCAAAATACCAATTCTTTTTGGCTTTGCTGAAGTACTCATATCAACTAATTTTTATTCAACTTAATCTTATTAATAATCGAATTTACAAAAGAACTTTATAAAAACGGTGTAAAGAGCATGCTAAATGCCTTTATTCACGTTTTCTTTTTTAACAGGGATAAAAAACCGTTCTAACAATTTTTGTACATTCGCGGGTCGTTTGAAAAATGACATTTTAATCTTTAACCAATTAAATGTAATAGAAATGAGAAAGTTTTTTTCACTTTTAATGGCTACTGCCTTGGTGTTTTCCATCTCGTGTAAGAGTACAAAAACAGGAGGTTCGGCCGGTTTAAACCAATTAACAAAAAAAGAAAAGGAAGAAGGTTGGGTATTGCTTTTTGATGGCAAAACCAGCGAAGGATGGCGCGGTAACAACAAAGACCATTTTCCAACAGGATGGGAAGTTGTTGACGGAACTCTGCACTGTAAAGCATCGGGACAGGGCGAAGCCGGAGCACGCGATGGTGGCGATATCATCACTACCAAAGAATACTCGAACTTCCACCTGAAAATGGAGTGGAAAATTGCAGAAGGCGGAAACTCTGGTATTTTTTACCTGGGAAAAGAGCACAAAGGATGGCCTATTTACAAAACGGCTCCTGAAATGCAGGTGCTGGATAACGAGCGTCACCCTGATGCATTGCTCGGAAAAGACGGTAACCGCAAAGCCGGTTCGTTGTACGACCTGATTCCTGCAAAACCGCAGAATGCAAAACCTGCAGGTGGATGGAATACGGTTGAAATTATTTGTTACAACGGCACTGTTGTTCACAAGCAAAATGGCGAAACAGTTGTAGAATATCACTTGTGGACTGACGACTGGAAAGAACTGGTTGCCGGATCAAAATTCCCCGGATTAAATCCTGACTGGGCAAATGTTGCTAAAGAAGGTGTTATTGCTTTGCAAGACCACGGAGACAACGTTTGGTTCCGCAACATTAAAATTAAAGAAATGAATTATTAAGCTTTTTTAGCTGATAATGAATGGCCCGGTAGTTTTTATGCCGGGCTTTTTTGTTTGCTGGTTTTACCGCTCTTTTCAGTTCGTTAAAAATCTGCCTCTACCAGCAAAAGCGTTTGCTGCCTTGCCGAAAAACTTCGGGAAGTGAGAAAACAAGTTGGCTACTCTGCCGAAAAACTTTGGCAAGCAAAAAACAAGTTGGCTACCCTGCCGAAAAACTTCAGCAAGGAAAAAAACACCTTTGCTACCCTGCCGCAAAAGTTCGGGAGGCAAAAAAACATCTTTGCTACCCTGCCGCAAAAGTTCGGGAAGCAAAAAAAATAGTTTGCTACCCTGTCGAAAAAGTTCGTGAAGCAAAAAAATACGTTTGTTCTTGTTCCGCAAAAGTTCGGGAAACAAGAAATTCCGTTGGCCAATGCGGCTCTGCATTGCCTGCCTACAGCCACTGCCAACTACCGGCTATCTTATTCCGGATTATACCCCGAATCGTTCAAAATCTGCTGAAAATCGTAATTGGCCATCAACTCCGGCACGGTTACCTCAGGGTGTTTTTTCATGTATTGCCGCACAATTTGCCAGCCAATCCACACGCCGGTTCTTCCGGGCGAATCGAGCGGAAAACCACTGGTTGATGGTGCCGGGTTAATGTAGCGGATTATATCCATGCGTTTGCTGGTGTACAGCATTTCGTGCTCAATAAGGTAAGTCCACATTTGCGGTTCGTTCATTTGGCACCACTCCAGTTGCTGCGTGGTGTAGCCAATTTTCAGCGAGTCTTCCATCCCGGGCAGCATGGCATCAACAAGGTACATCAGTTTGCCTTTTTCAACCATATTGCCCAGCAGATTGGTTGCGCGGTCTTCGTGTTCAAATTCGGTAATTCCCCACGCCAACGCCACGTCCGACAGTATTTTATCTTTGTGCATATTCTGTATTTTATATTGCGGCGTGGTGCTAAGTTGCTGGTAGTATTTGCAATTGCGCCCCAGGTATTTGTCGAGGCTAATGCCAATAATATTTTCAGCCGTAACCACCGATTGGTTAAAGCCCGAAATATAGGTGTAAATAGTTGGCAATTCTTTATCCGGGAAATGGTAGCTGTAATATTTAAAAGCTTTTGTAAGGTCTTTCTCCAGTTTTTTCAGGCTTGGAAACACCGAGTCGGTTTTTAGTTTCACGTCCTGAATCAGGCTGTCGGTTAAAAACAGGCTCATCATGTGCGGAAAATCGTCGTCGCCAATTCCGCCCACCTGTATAACGCGGTAGGTGTACAGGTTAAAAAAATCGGGGTAGGCGTTGCTCAATTCGGTAAGCGTTTGCAGGGTATCTTTCCCTTCCAGGTTAAAAAGTTGCTCACCAAACTGCACTACTTCCACTTCGGCGTCTATATCCGAAATATTTACTTTCAACGGATTTCGTTTGCATGAAAAGAAAATCAGGGCAATTGCGCCCATAAAAACCAATGCTTTTGTCCACTTCATTTTACAAGAAATTTAAATCATTACGCTTACACTTCTTATTTATTGCAAAACTGAACTAAAAATTGGAGATTTGCAATCGTCATTACATTGAAAACAAACTTCGGATTTCGCACATCGCGCTTCCGGCTAATTTTGAAAAATGAAAGTTGCACTGGCCCAGTTAAATTATACCATCGGCGATTTTGAAGGAAATGCGTCGAAGATTATTGCAGAGATCAACCGCCTGAAAGAGGCTGACGTTGATCTGGTAGTTTTTTCCGAATTGTCGGTAACGGGGTATTACCCGCACGATTTGTTAGAGAAAAAAGAGTTTATTGCCAAAGCCGACGATGCCGTTGCCGAAATTGCAAAACACTGCCACGGTATTGCTGCTTTGGTTGGTGCGCCTCGTATTAACCAGCACGAACGTGGTAAAAAGCTTTTTAACTCGGCACTTTTTCTGGCCGATGGCGAAATAAAAAGCAGCCACAACAAAACACTGCTGCCTACCTACGATATTTTTGATGAATACCGCCATTTTGAGCCTAACCGCGAGTTTAGTTTAGTAGAATACAAAGGCGAGAAAATTGCCGTAACCATTTGCGAAGATTTGTGGGACGAGCAACCAACGGCCAACGAATTTGGTAAAGACAAGCTATATTCCGTTTCGCCAATGGAAGAGCTGGCAAAGTTAAAACCCGATTTTGTGGTAAATCTTTCGGCATCGCCATTTTCGTATAACCAGGAAGGCTGGCGCAAAAATGTGCTCATTACTAAAGCCAAAAATTACGGCATCCCAATTTTGTATTGCAACCAGGTTGGTGCACAAACCGAGTTGGTTTTTGATGGTGGATCGGTGTACATCGATGCCACTGGCGAAATTGTAAAAGAACTGAAATATTTCGAGGAAGATTCTTTGGTGCTGGATACTACTTCGCTGGGCGAAAAAGAGCTACAGGAAAAGGTTGATTACATCGAGAAAATACACGATGCGCTGGTGCTGGGCATTCGCGACTATTTTAAAAAGATGGGTTTTAAGCAAGCAACACTTGGTTTATCGGGCGGAATCGATTCGGCAGTAACTGTTGTGCTTGCCGTTCGTGCGCTTGGTGCCGAAAATGTGCGCGTGTTGTTAATGCCATCGAAATATTCATCGGACCATAGTGTAAACGATGCTCGCGAGCTGGCTGAAAACCTTGGTATTCGTTACGATGTAGTGAATATACAGTCGGCGGTCGATCAGTTTGAAAATGCTTTGTCGCCGCTATTCGAAGGCCGTTCGCCCGATGTTACCGAAGAAAATATTCAGGCCCGTGCCCGTGGAATTTATATGATGGCGATTTCGAATAAGTTTGGTCATATTCTGTTAAATACCACCAACAAAAGTGAGTGTGCAGTAGGGTATGGTACATTGTATGGCGACATGAATGGTGGCCTTGCTGTGCTTGGCGATGTGTACAAACTGGATGTATTCAAACTGTCGCGGTTTATGAATAAAGACGGCGAAGTTATTCCGGAGAATACCATTGTTAAACCACCATCTGCCGAATTGCGCCCCGACCAAAAAGATACGGATTCGTTGCCCGAGTACGAAGAGCTGGATGACATGCTTTTTAATTACATCGAACTAAACAAGTCGCCAAAGGAAATAGCGGCACTGGGCTACGATGAGGCAGTGGTTCGTAGAGTAATCAGAATGGTTAATATGAATGAATACAAACGTTTTCAGGCCGCACCTATTTTAAGAGTAAGTTCAAAAGCTTTTGGCTTTGGCCGCAAAATGCCGCTGGTTGCCCGTTATTAGTTGCATAATTTCCTTATCAACAGGTTTCGTCCGAATTGTTAATGATATTATTCCTTTTTGACGTAAAATAACTGTTAAAAAAGAGTCAATTTTAACAATTTTTTTTAGCTTTGATGCTGTAAAACATACAGACGGGTATATGTTAAATTCAGATATTGGACTTAGAGATCTAGTTGAGAATCAGAAATCAATATTTTATTTGTTGGGGCAGGAAGATAAAGATGAACTACAACATCATATTTCTCTCTCGCAGTACAAAAAGAATGAATTTATTTATAAGGAAGGCGATAAACCCAACGGATTTTTGGTGCTGATTGACGGAAAAGTTAAGATTTTTAAAGAAGGTGTAGGAGGAAGAGAGCAAATTATTCGAATGACGAAACCTTTGGGCTTGATTGGTTATCGCGCCCTACTTGCCGACGAAACACACAACGGATCGGCTGTAACTCTCGAAGAATCGCTTGTTTGTACCATTAGCCCGGATTTTATTTTCAACCGCGCATTAAAAAATACCGACTTTGCATTTCGTATAATTAGTAAACTGTCGAAAGAACTTGGTTTTTCGAATGCAAGAACGGTTACGTTAACACAAAAACATATCCGTGGACGTTTGGCCGAGTCGCTAATTCTGCTGAAAGATAAGTATGGATTTGAAAACGATGGAACAACTTTGAAAGCATTCCTTTCGCGTGAAGATATTGCTAATCTTTCGAACATGACTACTTCGAATGCTATTCGCACACTATCAACTTTTGCCAGCGAAAAGGTGATTGCTATTGATGGTAGGAAAATTCGGATTCTGGACGCTACCCGCCTGGAGCGTATCAGTAAATTGGGATAATAGTTTTAATAAAAATATTGCGAATGCCGCTTGAGAAATCAGGTGGCATTTTTTTATTCCTGCAAATACACCCGTTTTACGCGCTGCGAAATACCAGTTAAAATTTCATATGGAATAGTTTCGAGCAGTTGCGCCAATGTTGAAATGGAAATGTTTGGCCCGAAAATCTCTACCGTATCACCCGGGCTAACATCGAGGTTTGTAACATCGAGCATTAGCATATCCATGCAAATATTGCCAATCATTCTTGCTTCTTGTCCGTTAATAAAAGCGCTTCCCAGGCCGTTTCCCAGCCTGCGGTTTATGCCGTCGGCATATCCCATCGGAACAACAGCCACCCGACTCTGATGTTGCACTTTTCCTCTTCGGTTGTAGCCAATAGTTTCGTTTGATTCGATTGTTTTAACCTGCGAAACAGTGGTCCTTAGCGTGCTGATTTGCTGTAGTTGTAACCCTGTTTGCGAAATACCGTAAAGGCCAATTCCCAATCGCACCATATTCATTTGATGATTGGGAAAACGCTCAATGCCGGCTGAGTTTAAAATGTGTTTGTCGATTTTATATTTAAAGGCTTTTTCAATCAAGCCCGATAAGTGTGCAAACCGTTCGAATTGTTGGTGGGTGAAATCATCCAGCTCTTGGTCGTCGCTTCCGGCAAGGTGCGAAAAAACCGATTGAATATTTAAGTGCTTGGTTTTTACAATAAATTCAATTACTTGCTCGATCTCTTTTTCGGTTTTCAGGCCGAGGCGGTTCATGCCGGTATCAATTTTTACATGGATCGGGAAATTCGTGATGCCAAATTCCGTTACTGCCGCCTCAAATTGCTGCAAAAGTTGGAGGCTGTAAATATTGGGTTCCAGGTTAAAATCAATCATATTCTGAAAACTGTCGTGCTCCGGGTTCATCACCACGATTGGAATTGTGATTCCTGCATTTCGCAGTTGAACACCTTCGTCGGCCACTGCCACCGCCAGATAATCTACATTTTGGTGTTGTAAAAGCTGTGCAATTTCTACATCGCCGCTGCCATACGAAAATGCTTTTACCATCACCATTATTTTTGTTTCCAGATGCAGCAACTTTCGGAAAGTATTCAGGTTGTGCACCAAGGCATTTAGGTTGATCTCCAACACCGTTTGATGCGCCTTTTGTTGTAGTAACGACGAAATCTTTTCAAACTCAAATTGTCGTGCTCCTTTCAATAAAATGGCAGATGAGGAATAGTTGCTGCGAGCAAAGTGTTTTTCAAACTCGTGGCGGTTGGAATAAAACTCGCTTTCCAGTTTAAAAATATGCTGGTGTTTGTACAAGGCCTCTCCAATTCCGGTGAGTTTATTGATGCCCCATTCCTGCAAAAGTTGATTTACTTTTGAATATAATTCTGCCGTTTCAATACCTGTTTGCTGAATGTCGGATAAGATTACGTGTTTATGCAAATGACTTTTGGCCGCTTGTTGTTTGAGTACCGACAAGGCAATACTTAGCGAGTTTAAATCCGAGTTATAATAATCGTTAATCAGCAGGCAGTTGTTTATGCCTTGTTTAATTTCGAGGCGCATGGCCACCGGTTGCAGTTTACTGAATTGTACCAGGAAATCTTTCGGATTTTTCTCTAACGCAATTATGGTAGCAAAACAATGACAGGCGTTTTCAATAGCCGAATCATCGGTAAACGGAATCGTGAATGAATAATGTTCTTCGTTAATTATAGCCTCAATATCACTGTCAGACGATTTTATTTTGCATTCAAACTGGATTTCTGTATTGTCGTTTTTCAACGACCAGCTGATAGGTTCAATATCCTTTTGAAAGCAAAACTCTGCTATACTTTTTGAGTACTCGCGATCCGACCGAAACACCATCTTTTTTGCACTGGTAAAAAGTTTAAGTTTTTCGTTCAGCTTTTCGTCCAGCGAGCGAAAGTTTTCCTGGTGCGCATCACCAATATTAGTAAGAATACCAATGTCGGGCTGAACGATTGGTGCCAGCTTTTGCATTTCGTCGGGTTTCGAAATGCCGGCTTCTAATAGGGCCAGATCGTATTGTGTATCAATCAGCAATGCCGACAGAGGAACTCCAACCTGCGAGTTGTAACTTTTCGGGCTTCGTACAATTTTCAACTCAGTTGAAAGCAGATCGTACAGCCACTCTTTAACGATGGTTTTTCCATTGCTTCCGGTAATTCCAATAACAGGTTGCAAAAATTGTTTTCGGTTATATGCTGCCAGTTGTTGGAGTGCAAACCCGGTGTTTTTTACCAAAATGTAGCTGGCTTCATTGTCTACAAAATTCTTGTCGGAAACAATAAAAATCTGTACACCTTTTTTGCGAAGTTGAGCAATGTAATTGTGCCCGTTAAAAACCGGCCCTGTTAACGCAATAAATGCTACGTTTGATCCGCTGAAGAAAGTCCGGCTGTCGGTAATTATTTCAGAAATAGTATAATCCTGAAACGATGAGGAAGCGAAAAACTCACCATTCAAAACGGCACTTATTTGTTTTGCCGTTAAATTGATCATTATTCTTTGTGTGCTTTGTTGTAACAGCTTCGGCAAAGTGGTTCGTAAATGTCTTTTTCGCCCAGCAAAACCACCTGCTCTTTTTCCGAAAGACGATGAGAGAATTGTGCAATACTTCCGCAACGAACACAAATTGCATGCACTTTTGTTACGTAATCAGCAACTGCCATAAGGCCTGGAATAGGCCCAAATGGTTCGCCTTTAAAATCCATGTCTAGTCCGGCAATAATCACGCGAATTCCCATATTGGCCAATTGATTTACCACATTAATCAGTCCTTTGTCGAAAAACTGTGCTTCATCAATTCCAATCACATCAACATCGCCGGCCAGAAGTAATATATTCGCCGAGTTTTCAACCGGAGTAGAGTGAATGGCATTTTCGTCGTGCGAAACCACTTCGGTTTCCGAGTAACGAAGATCAACCATCGGTTTGTAAATTTCTACCTTTTGTTTCGCAATTTTGGCACGTTTAAGCCGTCGAATCAATTCTTCAGTCTTCCCCGAAAACATCGATCCGGCAACAACTTCAATGGTGCCAACTTTTTTATGGCTGTTTACATCTCTTTCTATAAACATTTATCGTTACTCTTTTTAGAAATACTTTTCTTACAGGGTATTTAATTTACTACTTTTACAAAAATAAAATTTACAGCTTTGTTTGGGCACTGTAAAGCACGATTAATTTACCAACATTGCGTTAAAAGCTTGGATGAATGGACAATAAAAAGTTATTTAAGTTTCTTCACAAAGATATTTCGGAAATAGAAGAATTGTTTGCCGAGAAAGGCACCGAAGGTTTTGATGAGCTGGAAATGGAATTTATCCGCACTCGTTTTAGTGGGGCAAAACACATTATTCAGTTGTTAAGCGAAAAAGATATTCCGGCACAACGGGTTATTGTTCCAAATCCCATCGTAAAAGAAGAATCAGCAGAACCGGTTGTTAAAGAGATCGAAAGTTCGGTTACAACACAAACAACTCTTTCGGCAGCAGAACAGGAAAGTTTAAAATCATTGTCGGATTTTGAGGAGGAGCTAAAGCAGGAAGAAAACTCGATTGAATCGGTTAAAGAAGAAGTGGAGGCTTTGCAATCGGAAATAGAAGCTGAGGCAGTGGAAGAGTCTGCTGTTGAAGAAAAGGAGGATGAAAAAGAAGAACCTGCTCCGGAAGTTGAAGACGAAAAAGAGCAGGAAATTACGGAAGCGCCGGAGGAGCAGGAGGAAGCCAAAGACAAGGTTGAAGAAGCAGAAGAGGCAGATGAAGACGAGCCGAAAGAAGTGAGCAACCGGATTGGCGACCGGGCAATAAAAGAAAAGTCGGTAAACGACCTGCTGAGTGGCAACGACGATAAAAAACTGGAATACAAAATATCGAACAGCCCGGTAAAAAGCATTCAGGCTGCCATTGGAATTAACGACCGTTATCAGTATATCCGCGAGTTGTTTGGCGGGAACGCCGAAACCTTTACAAAAACAGTTGTTGATTTAGATAATTTGAGAGACATTCAACAGGCAGTAAGCTATTTGCAGGAGAATTTTAAATGGAAAAAGACCGAAACCAGTCTTAAATTTGTAAACCTTGTAAAGCGCCGGTTCCCTAATGGATAACGAAGCAAAATTAATACTTGTTCCCACGCCCATCGGAAATCTGCAAGACATAACACTGAGGGCGATTGAGGTTTTAAAAACAGCCGACATTATTTTGGCAGAAGATACACGTGTGTCGTCAAAATTGTTAAAGCACCTCGAGATTGAAAAGAAACTGGTTGCACATCATAAATTTAACGAGCATAAAACCACCGGCTCAATTGTTTCGAAGATTGAGCAGGGAAATACGGTGGCTTTAATTTCGGATGCCGGGACACCGGCCATTTCCGATCCCGGATTTTTGTTGGTAAGAGCCTGTGTTGAGAAAAACCTGAAAGTGGAATGTTTGCCCGGCGCAACTGCGTTAATTCCGGCTTTGGCAGTTTCGGGTTTGCCAACCGATAAATTTGTTTTTGAAGGATTTTTACCCCAGAAAAAAGGCCGTCAGACACGTTTGAAAATATTGGCAGAAGAACCGCGGACGATGGTGCTTTACGAATCTCCATACCGTTTGGTAAAAGCCCTGGGGCAATTTGCCGAGTTTTTTGGCCCCGAGCGAAAAGCCTGTGTATGCCGCGAGCTGAGTAAAATGTTCGAAGAAGTGAAACGGGGAACTGTAACCGAGTTGCAAGCCTACTACACCGAACATTCGCCAAAAGGCGAAATTGTAATTGTTGTTGAAGGTAAAAACGATTAATCGAGATTCAGTTCAGCACATAAGCTTACCTTACTAATGAGAAAAAAATATACACATCTTTTTTTTGATCTGGATAACACCTTGTGGGATTTTAAAACAAACTCAAAATGTGCAATGCAGGAGACTTTCAATATTCTTCAGCTGGATAAAAAGGGGGTGGCATTTGATGCTTTTTTCGATATCTACAGCCGGAATAATACTAATCTTTGGACGGCCTATCGTAAAAAGGAAGTTTCAAAAAAAGAACTTACCCGCCAACGTTTTCAGCTCACTTTTGATTCGTTAGCAATAAACGGAGTTGATGCCCTGGCAATGAACGAGCTTTACCTGCACGAAATGCCTAAACAGTCGCATTTAATTGAGGGGGCAAAAGAAATTCTGGACTATGCTAAATCAAAAGTTTATCGCTTGTTTATCATTACCAACGGATTTAAAGAAGTTCAGCACGCGAAATTAAAACGCTCTGGTCTTGATCCCTATTTTGAAAAGGTGTTTATATCGGAAGAAATAAAAATGCCCAAACCCGGCCGCGAAATATTTGAGCATGCGATTAAGTCGGCCAATGCCAAAAAGAAATCGAGCGTGATGATTGGCGACGATTGGGACGTGGATATTTGCGGTGCGACTAACTTTGGGATAGATGCCATATATTATAACCATTTAAAACAACCCGTACCTGAATTAAAAAATACGGTTCAGGTAATTCATTCGCTCTCCGGATTGTCGTCAATCCTGTAATCGTTTTGTGTATTTGTTATTCAAGACAAAAATTCAACGTGTATTTTATTATAAAACAGCTATAGCTTTTTGATCGAATTTGCGCGATTTTTAAGAAATTTCGATAGTTTCTTTTTCAATGTTTTGTTGAGAATCATAAGCCGAGTACTTTCTTCCTTCTCGAGTGGTACTTAATAGAAATTCCTGTTTTTTTCTGCCAAAAATGTATGCGAAAGCCTTTGTTAACGCGGAAAGCAGTCATTTTTTTATGTGCAGTCTTAGGGCAGACTACCCACTTTTGAATTAAAAAACAAGCACTGATGAATATGTGAAATTAACACAATATGACAAAAGTCATAAAAATATGATTGTAACCATTTGTTCTGAATCGTCGTAGGTAATGTGTTGTAAGACAATGTGTTGTTTAAAAGGTGACTTTTGTCACAAATATGTGTTACCTGTGTATGTGTTATCTATTTGTCAGCAATAACTAAAAAAAACTTACACTTTCTTTAAAAAATGAAAAGTTCTTTTAATATTTGTAATTGTTAAAAAATAATAATGCTGTTGAATTTAGTAGATTAGTAATATAAAATTAGGGATTTGGGGGAATCCTGTTTGAAATGTTTTACTAAATGCTGTTTAATTATTACTTAAAATTGTTTCTATGAAGGGGGTGAACATTCAATTGATCTTAAATCAAAGATTTCAAAGATTTATTTTTTTTAAAAGATTAACCGTTTGTAGCCGGGCTAAACTGGTCTGACTACAACAAGGGCGCATTGACAATCGATGTAGCCGACGATTCTAAGACGTACTTACAATACCAGTCTGTAGGGAATACGTATGGAAAAATAGTTAACTGTTAAAAAAATTAACAATTAGAAAAATTTAGAAAAACATTATAAGTGAGAAGACATTGCCGGGAGGTGCTCACTCTACATTTACTCACAATTACCCTTCGTAGAAACTCAAAACCTCCCGGTTTTTTTTAAAAAGATAAGAATGCATAAAACAATTTTTATAGCGCTTTAATTAATAACTTAAAATTATTTCTATGAAAAAATTTGCGATTTTTTTATCGATTCTCCTTTTCATGGGTAATTTGGTTGCATTTGCTCAAACGAAGACATTAACCGGTACGGTTACTTCGGCTGACGATGAAATGCCAATACCCGGAGTGTCGGTTGCGGTGAAAGGAACTACACTTGGTACTGTCACCAACATTGACGGTGTTTATGAACTTAAAGCACCAGAAGACGCCAAAACTTTAATCTTAAGTTTTGTTGGTATGAAAACGCAGGAAATTACTATTGGTTCTTCAACATCAATTGATGTTGTTATGCAGCCTGATGTTCTTGGTCTGGACGAGGTTGTGGTAACAGCTCTTGGTCAGTCACGCGAGAAAAAAGGTCTTGCTTACGCTGTTCAGGATATTGAAGGTGAAGAATTAATGACTGCTCGCGAAGCTAACGTTGTTAACTCGCTGCAAGGTAAACTTTCAGGAGTTCAGATTACAAACACTTCTGGTAACGTTGGTGCTGGTTCTCGTATCGTTGTTCGTGGTATGAGTACATTAACCGGTAATAACATGCCTTTGTTTGTTGTTGACGGAGTTCCAATCATCAACTCTTACTCATCAGTTGGTGCGTACAGTGGTACTGACTACGGTAACTCATCAGCAGATATTAACCCTGCAGATATCGAAACTATTTCGATATTGAAAGGAGCAAACGCCGCTGCACTTTATGGTTCACGTGCGGTAAATGGTGTTGTGCTTATTACTACCAAAAACGGTAAATCAGGAAAAAAAGGTTTAGGAGTTTCTATACAACAGAACATGATGTGGTCGAACCCACTGAAATTGCCGGATTTCCAGGATCTTTACGGTCAGGGTTACGATGGCGAGTTTGAATATGTTGATGGTAACTGGGGTGGTGTAAATGATGGTATTGACGAATCGTGGGGACCACGTCTTGATGGTCGTTTGATTCCTCAGTTCGACAGCCCATACGATCCGGTAACCGGAGAGCGTACCCCAACTCCATGGGTTGCACATCCTGATAACATTAAAAATCTTTTCGATACAGGTTTAAACAGTACTACTTCTGTTGCTGTTAACCGTATGGAAGACGATTATAACTACCGTTTGTCTGTATCTCGTCAAGATCAAACAGGTATGATTCCTAATACCGATCAAACAAAAAATACATTCACTTTGAATGGTGGTTTAAATGTAACCGACAAATTAAGAGTTAACGGTTCAGCATCATACGTATTAACTGAAAGTGACAACATCATGTCATCGGGTTATACTTCAGCAGGTATTTTCCAAAGTACCATGCAGTGGTTCGGTCGTCAGGTTGATACTGAATACCTGAAAGAGCACTGGCAGGAAATCGATCCTGTATCGGGACGTAACGTAAACTGGAACCACAGTTACCACGATAACCCATACTGGACTTTGAATAAAAACACTAACTCGTTGAATCGTGAGCGTTTTATGGGTAACGTAAATGTTTCATACGATATTAACGAGTGGATGCAGTTCAGAGCAATGGTTGGTACCGATGCTTACTCGCAGCGTATTAAAGAAGTTCGTGCCAAAGGTTCGCACGACTGGATGGACGGACAGTTTGATAACTTCGAATCATTCCGCAGAGAGACAACTGCCAACGCAGTTCTGACATTTGATAAAACTATTGGTGATTTTGATATCCTGGGAACTGCAGGTACAGAATACAACCATTACGAATATCGTATTGACGAAACACACGTGGCAAGTTTAATTATTCCTGATTTGTATGCAGTAAGTAACGCTGCTTCTCCAGCAACTACAGGAATGAGCGAAACTGAGCATGAACTACAGAGTGTATTTGCCAGCGTTAACCTGGGTTACAAAGACATGTTATACCTTGACTTAACTGCCCGTAACGACTGGTCTTCTACATTACCTGCTGATAATAACTCTTACTTCTACCCATCAGCTTCTCTTGGATTTATTTTCACTGAAGCGCTTGGAATTGAATCAGGTATTCTTTCATACGGTAAATTAAGAGCCAGTTATGCACAGGTTGGTGGTACAGCTGATGCTTATTCGTTACTTGGAACATACAACGCTTCTGACCCATTCAACGGTCAGCCTTCGTTAACTTACACCAACACTTTGGCTCCATCAGGATTGAAACCACAATCGAAAAACTCTTATGAGTTTGGTGGTGAGTTGAAATTCTTCGATAACCGTTTGAGTATTGATGCAACATACTACAACGAGACCACTGAAAATCAGATTATGAACATTGCCATCTCGAATACTACCGGTTTTAGCACAAAAACAATTAACGCCGGTGAGATTCAGAACAAAGGGGTAGAGCTTACTTTAAGTGCAACTCCGGTAATGACAAAAGATTTCTCTTGGGATATCACTGCTAACTGGGCAACCAACACCAACCTTGTGAAGTCGTTAACAGGTGACCTGGAATACATTAACTTGTATAACGGATCATGGGGAATGACAGTTCGTGCCCGCGTTGGAGAAGAATATGGTCAGATGTGGGGATATGACATTGTTCGCGAAAACGAAACAGAAATTCTTGACTCGAACGGTGATGTAGCTTACATTAAATACAGCGGAAAACCAGTTGTAGGTACTGATGGTCGTTACATTCGTTCGCCACAACAAACCGAAATTGGTAACGTTACTCCAGACTGGTATGGTGGTGTTAACAATGCATTCCGTTACAAAAACTTTAACATGAGCTTCCTTGTTGACTTCCGTTGGGGTGGCGACCAATACTCAATTACCGACTGGTTTGGTAGTTACTCGGGTATTATGGCTGCTACTGCTGCTGTAAACGACAATGGAATGAACGTACGTGATGCCGTTGAAGATGGTGGTGGTGTTAAAGCCGACGCAGTTTACGGTAAATTAGTTGACGGACGTGTTGTATTAACTGATGCTTCAGGTAACGAATCGGCAACACCTGTTGCCAACGGAACTTATGTTGCAGCTCAAACTTTCTATGAAAGTGACTACTGGGGAAAACCAAGTTTATCAATTTACGATGCAGGTTTCGTAAAACTTCGCGAAGTAATTATTGGATACACTTTCAACGATATCCCTTACCTGAGAGATATTGGTGTAAGAGACGTAAACTTGTCGTTTGTTGGTCGTAACCTTTGGATTATCTACGACAACATGCCACATGTAGACCCAGAGAACGGAATCAGTGCCGGTAACACGTCAGTAGGTATGAACTCTACTCCAATTCCATCGGCAAGAACACTTGGTTTCGACTTGAAAATAAACTTTTAATAAGGATGGTTTAACTTAAAAATTCAATGAAAATGAAAAATATATTGAAAGATTTTAAATTAGTCCTGTTTACCGTCCTGATTTTAATGGCAGGATCGTGTACAGACGACTTTGAGGAAATGAACACCGACCCGAACAGCCCGGTTGATGTTCCCGCGATAAACATCTTTACCCATGCTTTAGAGTCGCATATTAGCTACGAAATGGGTGGATGGATTCAACATACTTATCTTGGAACTTGGTCGCAACAATGGACCAAAGTACAGTATATTGATGAGGACAAATACATGCCTCGTAATATGGATGGCGATTTTCATGATCGTTACACCAATGCATTACAGGATTTAGCTATCATTCTTGATAAAACAAATCCGGCAAACGAAGACGGTGGAAATCCTGAGCTTTACGCCGCAGCAAAAATCTGGAAAGTGTTAATCTTCGATTTCCTTACCGATTTATGGGGCGACGTTCCTTATACTGAAGCAAACATGGGACTTACCAGCGATAACGTAACTCCGGTTTACGATACTCAGGCATCAATTTATGATGGTATGATTGCTGAACTGGACGAAGCTAACAGCTTGCTTTCTTCTACATCTTTTAACTTTGGTAGTGGCGACATTCTTTTTGGTGGCGACCCAATGATGTGGAAAAAGTTTGGTAACTCACTTCGCTTGCGTATTCTTAACCGTGCTGCAGGTACTCCTTGGGATTTTACTTACGATATGGTAGGTGGAACACAGGTTACTACAACAGCCGGTGCTGCTGCAATGAGCGATGCTGATTCGAAAATTGCTGCTGTATTGAGCAATCCTTCTCAGTACCCGATTATGACTAGCAACGACGATAACGCTATGTTGGCTTATCCTGGTTTGCCTTACCGTAATCCAATTTTCAACACCTTATTCTCACGTACCGACCAGGGTGTTAGTCAAACAATGATTGACTACCTGAATGCAAGAACCGACCCAAGGGTTCATATCTATGCTCAGCCTATTCCTAAAAGTGTAGGAACTGAAACATTAGTATATAACGGTCACCAAAACGGTTTATCACACGCTGCTGCAACTTTCCAAAACATTTCGATTTTGGGAACTGCAATTGCTTACACCGAAACTGCTCCGTTGTATGTATTATGTGCTGACGAGGTTGAATTAATTCAGGCAGAGTACTACATGCGCGCCGGCGACGACGCTGCTGCACAAGCTCACTACGAAGCTGGTATTGCTGCAAGTATGGATCGTTGGGGATGTACTGACGGTGCTACAATTACTCCGTCGAACCGCGATGGCGACGACCTGTCGGCATACAGTGTTACTGTTGACCAGGCTGCTTACCTTGCCGATCCGCTGGTAGCATGGGGTGGTTCTGATGCTGAGAAATTCCAGAAAATTATTGAGCAAAAATGGGCTGCTATGTTCGGCCAGGGTGTACAGGCATGGATTGAGGTACGTCGTACCGGTTTCCCTGCACGTATATTCGAATACGAACTGGAAGGCGCTTATTATCCTAATATGGGTATGCCTACACGTTTGACTTACTCAACTGTAGAAGATACTTATAACGGTGCAAACCTTGACGCTGCAAAAGAACGTCAGGGTGTTCAGGACCTGAACGAAGGACTGTTCGGAAGCTGGGTATGGTGGAACACCAGAAGAAACCCGATTCCTACAGAAATCGATCCTCCTGCTGCTGATAAACAATAAGCTATCAATAAAGCAATAGATAAAAGGTCCGCTGTTAAGCGGGCCTTTTTCTTTTTACAGGAATTGGTAATTGTCTTACATAATTTTTATCTTTAGAGAAATCAAAACTTGCAGAATGAAAACAATTATTTTAACAACCGTTTTATTTATGGCAGTGCAGTTTAGCGCCACCATAAAAGCCCAAAGCTACATGGGAGGGGTCGACGAATTTATTGAGTACAACAATATAAATATGGCCAACTCCAGAATTAGTAATGCTTACGTTGATGTTGAGGGAACACCTTTTTTATATGGCGATTTTGTTGTGGGAAAAGTAAAACTCAACAATGGTAAATACTACGAGGGCGAGCTGCGTTACGATAACTACAAACGCAACCTTGAGTTTAAAGACGATAAAGGTGATGTATACGAAGTGCTTACTCCCGAAAAAATTAATTCGGTAGAGCTGGGCGATGTTACTTTAAAGTATGTACTTACTGATGGCGAAGGGCAGTTTTTCAGGCAGCTGGTAGGTGGAGGTTACAGTTTGCTGGCAGTGGATGAAGCAGAATACCAGGATCCTAAACCGGCGCGCCCCTATGTTGAGGCTAAACCGGCAAGGTTTGTCGAAAAATCGGCCACTTATTTTTTACACAGCGATGCCATTGGCCTGGTTGAACTAAAGAATAAAAAAAGCCTTGCAGAGGTATATCCCGAGAAAACGAAAGAAATTAATTCGTTTCTGAAGAAGGAAAAAACAGGCTTTTCGAGCGAAGAGGACCTGGCAAAACTGGTGAATTACCTCAATAGTTTATAAGCGAATAACTGTAACATAAAATACAAAAGAGGCGGCCATAGGTTGCCTCTTTTTGTGTACATCGCAGCCTAAAAGCTCATTCCCTCTTTGCGGTAGCAGAGAGGGACAGATCGGAACTAGTTCAGATCAGGGAGAGTTCATTTTCTGAATAAATTCTTTTATTCGATGCAGAACCTCAACAATGTCAGAATTAACATCTTCGTTCCTGATCCTTAATATGGTTAAACCCATATCTTTCAATATTCCTTCCCGATCTTGATCTTTTTGCTTTTGGAAATCGTGAATCTTTCCATCCAGTTCAATCACTAATTTCTTCTCTGCACAATAAAAATCAGGAATAAAATAGAGTGGTTGGTAATTAACACGATCATAGATAATCGGGTGCTGACGTAAAAACTTTAGGCCAAGAAATTTCCTGTTTCTTAGTTGTTGCCAAAGAAGCTTTTCTTCTTTGGTCATTCCCTTACGCAGTTTTCGTGCTCTTCGTATTGGAGTATCTTCTTCGCTCATAATTGCATTTCTTACTCACCCACGTCTCCCTCTCTACTTCATAAAGAGGGACGATCAGCCGGAATTTCAAACAACTTCGCTACAAAATGTGTACATCGTAGCCTAAAAGCTCATTCCCTCTTTGCGGCAGCAGAGAGGGACAGGTCGGAACTTGTTCCGATCAGGGTGAGTTCTATTTATGTTTACTCACCCTCATATCCCTCTCTATTTCATAAAGAGGGACGATTGGCCGGAATTTCAAACAACTTCGCTACAAAATGTGTACATCGTAGCCTCAAAGCTCATTCCCTCTTTGCGGCAGTAGAGAGGGACAGATCGGAACTTGTTCCTATCAGGGAGAGTTCATTTACGTTTACTCACCCACGTCTCCCTCTCTATTTCATAAAGAGGGACGATTGGCCGGAATTTCAAACAACTTCGCTACAAAATGTGTACATCGTAGCCTCAAAGCTCATTCCCTCTTTGCGGCAGTAGAGAGGGACAGATCGGAACTTGTTCCGATCAGGGAGAGTTCATTTACGTTTACTCACCCACGTCTCCCTCTCTATTTCATAAAGAGGGACGATTGGCCGGAATTTCAAACAACTTCGCTACAAAATAAGTACATCGCAGCCTAAAAGCTCATTCCCTCTTTGCGGCAGCAGAGAGGGACAGGTCGGAACTTGTTCCGATCAGGGAGAGTCTATTTACGTTTACTCACCCACGTCTCCCTCTCTATTTCATAAAGAGGGACGATCGGCCGGATTTTCAAACAACTTCGCTACAAAATGTGTACATCGTAGCCTAAAAGCAAATTCCCTCTTTGCGGCAGCAGAGAGGGACAGATCGGAACTAGTTCAGATCAGGGAGAGTTCATTTTCTGAATAAATTCTTTTATTCGATGCAGAACCTCAACAATGTCAGAATTAACATCTTCGTTCCTAATCCTTAATATGGTTAAACCCATATCTTTCAATATTCCTTCCCGATCTTGATCTTTTTGCTTTTGGAAATCGTGAATCTTTCCATCCAGTTCAATCACTAATTTCTTCTCTGCACAATAAAAATCAGGAATAAAATAGAGTGGTTGGTAATTAACACGATCATAGATAATCGGGTGCTGACGTAAAAACTTTAGGCCAAGAAATTTCCTGTTTCTTAGTTGTTGCCAAAGAAGCTTTTCTTCTTTGGTCATTCCCTTACGCAGTTTTCGTGCTCTTCGTATTGGAGTATCTTCTTCGCTCATAATTGCATTTCTTACTCACCCTCGTCTCCCTCTCTTTTCCAAAAAGAGGGACGATCAGCCGGATTTTCAAACAACTTCGCTACAAAGTAAGTACATCGCAGCCTCAATGCTCATTCCCTCTTTGCGGTAGCAGAGAGGGACAGATCGGAACTTGTTCCGATCAGGGAGAGTTCATTTACGTTTACTCACCCACGTCTCCCTCTCTATTTCATAAAGAGGGACGATCGGCCGGATTTTCAAACAACTTCGCTACAAAATAAGTACATCGCAGCCTCAAAGCTCATTCCCTCTTTGCGGCAGCAGAGAGGGACAGATCGGAACTTGTTCCGATCAGGGAGAGTCTATTTACGTTTACTCACCCACGTCTCCCTCTCTATTTCATAAAGAGGGACGATCAGCCGGATTTTCAAACAACTTCGCTACAAAATGTGTACATCGCAGCCTAAAAGCAAATTCCCTCTTTGCGGTAGCAGAGAGGGACAGATCGGAACTTGTTCCAATCAGGGTGAGTCTATTTACGTTTACTCACCCACGTCTCCCTCTCTACTTCATAAAGAGGGACGATCAGCCGGATTTTCAAACAACTTCGCTACAAAATAAGTACATCGTAGCCTCAAAGCTCATTCCCTCTTTGCGGTAGCAGAGAGGGACAGATCGGAACTTGTTCCGATCAGGGAGAGTTCATTTATGTTTACTCACCCACATATCCCTCTCTATTTCATAAAGAGGGACGATTGGCCGGAATTTCAAACAACTTCGCTACAAAATAAGTACATCGCAGCCTAAAAGCAAATTCCCTCTTTGCGGTAGCAGAGAGGGACAGATCGGAACTTGTTCCGATCAGGGAGAGTTCATTTATGTTTACTCACCCACATATCCCTCTCTACTTCATAAAGAGGGACGATTGGCCGGAATTTCAAACAACTTCGCTACAAAATGTGTACATCGCAGCCTAAAAGCAAATTCCCTCTTTGCGGCAGCAGAGAGGGACAGATCGGAACTTGTTCCGATCAGGGTGAGTTCATTTATCTAACTCGGTTGAACCGGAGGATCTACAGGCTCTTCATCTTCATCTTCGGTGGTGCTTTGGCCTTGTTTGGCGGCGGTGTTGGCTTCGGTAATGTATTGCGATATTTCTGCAACTATGGTATCAATACCACGAGGGTCATTCATCGCTACCATTGTATTCAGGATATTCTCCAACAACTCGAGCGATGTTTTCAGGTCTTTAAATGCTTCGGCATCACGTACGGTATCGTCGGCCGAGCGTTCTGCACTGCGTTGTGCCGAAGCGGCAACGTATGCCTGGTTATCGTTATCAAGCTCGGTAACCCAATCGGTGATGTTGGTAGTAGCCAGGTGAGGGGCATGTTCAGGTTTTTGCAGATCGGCCAGCAAACTGTTAATGGCTGCGGTTTCGGTATCGCGCGGGATAGTATACAACTGTAGCCCGTTTTTCTCAAATTCAATCCAAAGAGCTTCGCAGGCGGCACGGTAAGCTTCGTTTTGGCGGCGCAAACCAGCTTTAATCGTGTCGCGTAACGAGCGAAAAGTATTATCGCGGCGCAAATCGGCTGCTGTTACAATTTCGGTAAGCGGTTGTTTAATCGTGCTTCCAATGGCCTGAAGGGCTGTTTGCAACTGGGGCTGAAAACGTGTTAAAATAGTTTGCACCATTTGGTGTTCGGGAAGTTGTGCACTTAAAAGATTAACGATTTTTTGAACCAAAGCAGTTAATGCTGCCAGTGTGAAATAGGAGTAACGAATTTTGTTTAACATGATTAATTTATTTAAAGGTTACTATTTAGGACTTTCAATTTACGGCCATTCGTTCAAAAAGGCAATACTTAACCAATATTTTTTATGATTTGCAGGCAAAACAACAATCCCAATGGTTAAGATTCATATTTTATGCATAAAATGTCGATTTTGAAAATTCAAATGCTCGTTTTATTTGCAAAACATCCATTTTGAAAATTTTTTTTCATGTTTTGTGCACAAAACAACAATCCAGAAAGTTGAGATTCATATTTTATGCGTAAAATGCCCATTTTGAAAATTCAAATGCCTGTTTTATTTGTAAAAGATCCATTCTCAGATTTTTTTTTCATGTTTTGTGCGTAAAACAGGCATCTCAACCGTTATTTATCTTCGCTACCCACCACGCAAAGGCTTATGTTAATAGTTTTTAGCACCTAAGCGCTCAAAACCTGAAAATTATAATTAGCTTTAATGCACTAAAGATTTAAACCGTGAATACGCACCCTGAAATAACAGCAAAAAAAGTACTAAGCATAATAAGTTTTGTTATACATCCATTTTGGGCGGATAACAACACTAATAAAAATGATATAAGGAAAATAACATTACCTGGTGATGTTATATACTAGTTGTGTGTAATACTAAGAAAGCCAGCAACAATATGAAAAGCCCAAAGAATATAGAGAATAAATGATGAGACAAGGAGAAAGCCCAATATATAAATCTGAAAAAGAAAAAATAGACGCATTATTCTCTGATTATAAAAAATTAGCCACTCATGAGATTGATGAACTTATTTTACTAATGAGTGAAAACGATTATCAAATTCATGAAATTGACAAACTCACTCAGGAGGTAACAAAAAGAGAAAAAATTAGAGAAAGAGCGATTAAGCTTCCTTTCAGAAAATATGCATCATGGGGGTTTCCATGTCCTGTCATCAAGTACACGTTAAATACAAAAATATCATATAAGCAATTAGTGTTAATTACAAAATCTATTGAAAATATACTATTCTGGAAACGTGACTTAACATTGGGGTGGTTTCTTAATAAGTCGCTTACTCTGGTTCGAGAATATAACATTTACCGAGGTAGAAAGGATAGTAACTTAATTGTTAGTCTATACCTTGACAAGCATGGTGATTTAGCAATAAAATGTAAGTCAAGAAACAAATTTTTATATGATAACGAAGATAATGTAAGGACTTTAGATATGGTTTTATCAGTTATTAGTGATATTTCAAAATATGAAGGATTACAAATTTCAAAATAAAAAAAAGTACTACACACAACAAATTGTATATGGCAGGCGGGGGGTATAGCGGTCTGACCAAGTCAGACCTTGCGCCCACTTTCCTGCGGGTCTGACACTCCCGATTACACCGTGACCGCCCGAACACATACAAGTGACCGTTAGGGGTAATTTGGTATGATAAAGGGACATCCTTTACAAAGTTAAAGGGACATAGTTTACACTTTTTGAAGTCGTAAATTGATCAAAAAAAAGATCATTATGCCTTGGAAAGAAACAACAACTATGGAACAAAAAATTGAATTTATCTGTGAATGGAACTCTCAAAAATATTCCATTTCAGAATTATGCCGGGTTTTTGAAATTTCAAGGCCGACAGCGTACAAACTGATTAACAAGTATGAAAAATTTGGGTTAGAAGGTCTATTGGACGATTCTAAAGCGCCAATACACCATCCCAACCAAACAGACCCTAAAGTGGTGGATAAAGTTTTAAAATTGAAAGAAAGACACAAGACCTGGGGGGCAAAAAAACTAAGGGTTTTGTTGTTTAACGACTTTACAGAAAATCAAATTCCATCGGTGGTTACAGTACACAATATCCTGAAAAAAAACGGTCTGGTGCAACCTCAAAAAAGGTTAAGGAGGATAAAGCCTACCTACCCTATTTTTGATCCACAACAGTGTAATGAGGTATGGAGTGCCGACTATAAAGGAAAGTTTAAAATGGGCAATAAAATATACTGTCACCCTTTGACCATTGCAGACTCAAGAAGCCGTTTTTTGTTCTCTGCCAAAGCTCATTTACATGAAGACTTGAAATCCGTAAAGAAAGAGTTTACTAGGGTTTTCAGGATGTTTGGACTTCCAAAACAGGTACATACTGACAACGGCTCTCCATTTGCTGCTGCAACCTCAATACAGCGTTTCTCGAGGTTGTCATATTGGTTTATTGAACTGGGGATTTTACCCGTATTCTCGGATCCATCGCATCCCGAACAGAACGGAAGACATGAACGAATGCACCGCGATCTAAAGGCATCTTGCGCTATGCCATCAGCATTTGATTTAAAGACACAACAACGCACATTAAATGCTTTTGTGAAGGAGTATAATAACGTTAGGCCACATGAAGCTTTAGACATGATGACACCGGCAGAGGTGCATATACGATCAAACAAACCATTCCCCGAGAGAATTAAAGAATGGACCTATTCTCCTGGCATGAAAGTGATGTATGTAACCAAAAGTGGTGCAATAAGATGGAAGTCGTATTACTGGGTGTATTTATCCCGTGCTTTAACTGGAAAATACGTCGCTGCTATAGAAATCGGAAACGATGTTTGGAAGGTATTTTTCAGAAATGTACTTTTAGGATACTTTAATCAAAATGATTTAACTTATAAAGAATCAACAACAAGGTTAAGTCCGAGAATAGTGTAAAGGATGTGACTTTAACTTTGTAAACTATGTGCCTTAACGAACATTTAAAAAATTACATATTATCTAAGTTTTTATGAAATTTGAAATTTCAAATATTGTTTTTGTAATCCTTTTAGCATTCCTGACAGGATATTTGACTTTTCTTACAACAAAAGGGAAATTAACTGAAAGTAGAAATAATAAAATCTGGAATCAATTAACCTCAAGAGGACGAAAAGTTTTTTTCCTTTTAATTACTATTACAGTCACATTGATTTTGCAAGAAATTAACAGTCAGAATTCTGACTCGAATAAAGATTTTATTATAAAAACAGAGCGAAATTTTAGAGACTCAATTATTGCCAATGGAATAAAGCAAGGAATTGATTCAAGCAATACAAATCTTTTTAAAAACTTATCAAAAGCTTTTGCATCTCAGAACCTCAAAATTGACACGTTACAAAATACTATCAAAATTTTAAGAGATTCTATTAAAACTGCAGTAATAAATAACTATGAAAATGATGACCCTGTATTGTTGATTGACACCAATGGAATTAGCCTAAATGATAGTTTAAAGAATTATTTCCTAATTAAAATTTCAAGCCATTGTAAGCTTCCCCAAAAAAAGGACAGTTTAAAAGTAGACAAATAAACGTTAATTTTGAACTGTTAGAAGATGAAGAAGAAAAGATTTACACCACAACAAATCTCCTCGATTTTGAAGGAGTACGAAAACGGCAAAAGCGTAGAAGAAATTGTTCGTGACCATAGTGTTAGCCGAGCTACATTTTACAAATGGCGGCAACGATATGGCGGCATGGAAGCCACAGAGTTGAAAAGGCTCAAGGAACTCGAAGAGGAGAACCGCAAATTAAAAATGATGTATGCCGAACAAGCTCTTGATTTAAAACTTGCCAAAGAGATTATCGAAAAAAAGCTTTAAAGCCTTGTGAAAAAAGAGAGATTGCAAAGGAAGTTTGCATCAATCCAACAGTTGGCATCCGCAGGGCGTGCCGTGTGTTAAATATGAGTCGTTCCGTTTATTACTACGAGTCGATAAAAGACGATGCTGAGGTAATTGATGCACTTACCATAAAAGCGAAAGACCACCCTACAGAAGGTTTTTGGAAGGCATATGGCCGATTACGCCTGGAAGGCAATGAGTGGAACCACAAGCGGGTGTATCGGGTTTATTGCATGATGAAACTGAATATGCGCAGGAAAGTAAAGAAAAGGCTCCCTGCCAGGGTAAAAGTTCCTTTGGTAATCCCCGAAAATATCAATAATTGTTGGTCGATTGATTTTATGCACGATGCTCTGGAGAATGGACGGAAGATAAAAAGTTTCAATATTATGGATGACTTTAACCGAGAAGCGCTCCATGTTGAACTTGACCATTCCATCCGAAGCAATAAAGTAGTTTATGTCCTGAATCACTTGATAAAACGCAGGGGCAAACCATCACAAATAAGGATGGATAACGGCCCCGAGTTTATTGCTGAGCTGTTAAAAGAATGGAGCAAATTTCAAGGAATTGAACTTTTATATACCCAGCCAGGCAAGCCAACACAGAATGCTTTTGTAGAGCGATTTAACGGAACCTACCGCAGGGCAGTATTGGATGCCTACCTGTTTCAATCGTTGGATGAAGCCAGAAATGAAACAGAAAGATGGATATTTGATTACAACAATAGAAGATCGCATGATTCATTGGGAGGAATGACTCCCATTGGTTATGCCAATAAAATGAAGAACCAAAAGCTGAACAGCAAAGAAAATGTGATTTACGAACCTGTCAAGGGTATATAAACGACTTCGCTAACTCAGTCGCCCTTGACAGAACCAAAAATCACATTGAAAAAGCTTTCAGAATTTGGTTATGAAAAAGAAAATAATCTATTTTTAGATAGTCCTAAAAAGGGGAAGCTTACAGTATCGTGTAATACCGATGATGCTACACGAATAACTGCCGGAGAATACGATTCGGCTATGATTTACCGGGAGTTTGCTCCACCGTTACGCCTGCAGTTCGATTCAACACAAACCTATCGTTACGGCACCGATACCATCGATATTAACCTCGATGATGTGTATGATATCGTTATTGCTCAGCGCCTGCCGGTTAACCTAACTGCAAACGACAATTATACCGATGACAATTACCCGTATACACGGCTTGTGCTAAACAACGGTGTTGAAGTGGCAACAAAAACACACAATGTTCCAATGCCTCACGACGATTCGCATGTGGAGACCTGGGTTGATACGCTTCAGATAAATACCCCTATTGATAAGAACATGGATTGGATGGCCACAAATTACTTTGTAAATATGTGGGTGGTAGCTCCATCAAATTCTTTTCAGGGAACTACAGGAACATGGTACAACATTACCAACGAGGAACGCTTTGTCGGAATACGAATAAAAATGTCCTCGGGCTATAAATACGGTTGGTTAAAAATAAGGCAGAATACACGCGATAATATTGAAATTGTAAGTTCTGCAATTGAGAAATAATTGTTTCGAGCGAGTCTCTCTATTAGGTCTTCCGTTTTTTCTTTTTAGCTGCCGGAAACAATACGTTATTTAAAATCAGCCGGTAACCCGGAGAATTGGGGTGCAGGCTTAAGTCGGTTGGCGGGTCGCCAATCAGGTGGCGGTAATCTTCAGGATCGTGGCCACCGTAGAAGGTCCAGAATCCTTTGCCTTGTTCGCCATGTATGTAACGTGCTTCGTTGGCTGGTTTGTTCTCGCCAAGTACCAGCACATTCGATTTTAGCACCTCTTTGCGGTAAGCTGTTGTTTGCCCCATAAAACCTTTAATCAGGTTGCGGTGGTTTTGGCAAAGCATGGTTGGTATGGGGTCCCACTTAGCCGAAAAATCAAACAGTGTAAAGTAATCGTTTTCGCGTGCTACATGCCGGTGGTCGGTAGCATCAATATTCGAGAACTCATACACATACGGACTTTTCTCCAGCTTAAAATTCTCGAAGGCAAAGGTATTGTGGAAATCCAGCTTTTCGTCAACATTGGCTTCCATTGGGTCGCCGTCGAACATGCTTTCGCAAATGTCGACACCCACTGCTGCCAGCGAAATATCGTACGTATCGGTAGCGGCACACATGGCAAACAGGAAACCACCGTTTTGTACGTATTGCTGAATTTCGCGTGTAACAAACGATTTCATTTCCGACACCTTCATAAAACCCAGTTTTTGCGCCAGTTGCTTGTTAATGCTTACTTCTTCCTGGTACCAGGGCATGTGCTGGTACGAGCGCCAGAATTTACCAAACTGCCCGGTAAAATCTTCGTGATGAAGGTGCAGCCAGTCGTAATCTTTCAGCTTGCCATTCAGTATTTCTTCGTCGTAAATAATATCGTAATTAATTTCGGCGTAGGTTAAAACCATGGTTACGGCATCGTCCCACGGTTGTTTGTTGGGCGGCGAATACACGGCAATTTTGGGCGCTTTGTTCATCGCAACAGCATCCTGGTTAACGTCGGGCTGTGCAACTTCGTTTAATATTCCCGAAGCCTGCGTATCGCTAATCACTTCGAAACTAACGCCACGAATTACGCACTCATTCTCAATTTCGGGGTGGTGCTCCATTAAAAAACTGCCACCACGGTAATTCAGCAACCACTTCACTTCAATATCCTGCCCAAGTACCCAATAAGCAATACCATACGATTTGAGGTGATCTTTTTGCGTTTCGTCCATCGGAATGAGCAGCGAAACGGCTCCGGCGTGTAATGCCATAAAAAGCATTACGGGCAAGAGGAATATTTTGATGAGTGTGCGCATGTTTTTTTGTATTATGACAGTGAAACGGGTTTTTGGTTCATTTAAAACGGCGCATCGCTGGTTGATGAATTCTGATTGTCGAAACCACTGTTTGAAGACATTCCGGCAGCCAGGCTGTCGTCGTCCTGATTCATTGATGAGCCAAAGGTTTGTACTTCTTGCGAGAAATCTCCGGCATCGAAATGTGGATCGAGATCGGAGAAACGCGCCATTTCTTTCTGGAAACGCAGCGGAACATCGGCTGTTGCACCGTTACGGTGTTTAGCAATGATGATTTCAGCAACTCCCAGCAGTGAGTTCCCCGATTCGTCTTCGGTAATACCAAAATATTCAGGGCGGTGAATAAAACACACAATATCGGCATCTTGCTCAATTGCTCCCGATTCACGAAGATCGGAAAGCTGCGGGCGTTTGCCTTCGCGCGACTCAACGGCACGGCTCAGCTGCGACAGGGCAATAATAGGCACGTCCAGCTCTTTGGCAATAGCTTTCAGCGAACGCGAGATCATACTTACTTCCTGTTCACGGCTTCCGCGCGTGTCGGTTCCGGCGGTCATCAGCTGCAGGTAATCGACAATAATAATATCGACATTGTGCTGCATTTTTAGTCGGCGGCATTTTGCTCTAAACTCAAAAATCGACAGGGCCGGCGTATCGTCAATAAAAATCGGCGCTTCGTCAAGTGTTTTTATCCGCTGGTTTAACTGTGCCCATTCGTAATCTTCCAGCTTACCGGTTTTAATTTTCTCGCCTCCCAGTTCCGATTCGGCAGAAATTAAACGGTTAACCAACTGCAGCGACGACATCTCGAGCGAAAAAATGGCAACTCCCTGACGGTGCTCAACGGCCATATTTCGCGCCATAGATAAAACAAAGGCTGTTTTACCCATTGCCGGACGTGCAGCCAGAATAACGAGCGCCGAGCGTTCCCAGCCCGAAGTAATCCGGTCGATGGCTGTAAATCCTGAAGGTACACCACTCAATCCGTCGGGCTTGCTCCGTGCAGCTTCAATTTGTAAAATTGCCTGGTTCAATACCGGTTTAATCGGAACGGTTTCCTTTTTTATATTTCCTTCTGATACTTTAAATAATGCCGACTCTGAAAAGTCGATCAGGTCGTCAAGGTCAATCGTATCGTCGTAAGCTTTTGTCTGAATTTCGGATGACACACGAATTAACTCGCGCTGCATGTATTTTTGGGCAATAATGCGTGCATGAAATTCGATGTGAGCAGCCGACGCAACACGGCGGGTAAGCTGTGTTATGTAACCCGGTCCGCCAACTTCATCCAGTTGGTCGCGGTCCTTTAATTCCTGCGTCACCATCAGCAGGTCGACAGGCTTTTCTTTGCCCGACAGGGTTTTTATGGCGTCGAATATTTTTCGGTGTTCCTCTTTGTAAAAACTTTCGGTATCAATGGTGTCAGCAACGGTAACATAGGCGTCGCGCTCGAGCATAAGTGCTCCCAAAACGGCTTCTTCAACATCAACTGCCTGTGGCGGAAGTTGTCCGTACTGGGCATTTATCTGTTCAATTGTGTTTTGTTGCTGATTGGTTTTTTTTCGTTGTGCCATGTTGTTTTGTGTACATTCAAATATTTCGCTTGGTGTTTGCGAAGATCAAAAATAGAAATTTACCTTGCCCGTAGCAAGATATTATACGCTCTCTTATCAACCAGAGCTATTCACAATTGTTGATAGTTTACTCGCCCAGTTTATCCTCAATGATTTGTGAAATAATTGATTTTAAAGTGCTTCCCATTGCGTTAATCTGCTGTGGAATAAAGCTGGTGGTAGTCATTCCGGGCGTGGTATTTACTTCCAAAAAATAGAATTCTTCGCCCTGTAAAATAAAGTCTATCCGAACGATTCCTGAGCATTCGCACAAATCGTAAATTTTTGAAGTTAGTTCCTGGCACTTTTTAAATAGCGGCTCGGGCAATCGTGCAGGTGTAATTTCCTGTGTGGCCCCCGGTGTGTATTTTGCTTCGAAATCGAAAAACTCATTTTGCGGAATTACTTCGGTAATCGGGAAGATCACTTTTTTGCCACCAATACGAACGGCGCCACAAGTAAACTCATTCCCGTCGATAAATTGTTCCACCAGTGCTTCTTCACTTTCGTTCCAGGCTTTTTCAATGGCGGCTTTTACTTCGCTCACTTCTTTTACTTTGGTAATTCCAAAACTTGAACCTCCGGCATTTGGTTTAACGAAAATTGGCAAACCTAATTGCTCAACAATAGCCTCGGCATCAAATGTTTCGCCCTTCTTTAATTTTTGCGAAGCCGCCATTTTAATACCAAACGGGCGCAGGTAGTTGTTGCAAAACCACTTGTTAAATGTAAGCGACGACGAATGCACATTGCAGGTGGAGTAGGGCACTTTCAGCAATTCGAAATAAGCTTGCAGAATTCCATCTTCGCCGGGTGTTCCGTGAATGGTGATATAGGCAAAATCGAATTTTATTTTTTCGTTGTTAATGGTAAAGCTAAAATCCGATTTGTCAACATCGGCAATTTTTTCTTCGTTCTGAAAAACTTCCCATTTCAATCCCTGCATTTGTACCAGCCAGGGCATAAATTTTTCAGTGTCAACGGCTTTTAAAACGTTTGCTCCGCTTTTTACCGATACTACAAATTCCGATGAATCGCCCCCGGCAATTACGGCTATATTGGGTTTGTGGTTCTTACTCATTTCTGTTTGCAATATAATTTTCCCATTTGTCAATTGCGGTAGTCATGTCTTCCGGCAGATCCGAATTGAATAACATTTTTTCTCCTGTTGTTGGATGAATAAATCCGAGTGTTTTAGCGTGCAGTGCCTGGCGGGGCAAAACTTTAAAACAGTTTTGAACAAACTGCCTGTATTTGCTGAATGTGGTGCCACGCAAAATCTGGTCGCCACCGTAGTTGCTGTCGTTAAAAAGTGTGTGATTAATGTGTTTCATGTGCACCCTTATCTGGTGTGTGCGCCCGGTTTCCAAACGGCATTCAACCAGTGTAACATAACCAATGCGCCGCAATACTTTGTAATGCGTAACGGCATGTTTCCCGTAATCGCCTTCCGGGAACACGGTAAAAACCTGCCTGTTTTTCAGGCTTCGCCCAATGTGTCCGGTTATGGTGCCTTCATCTTCTTTTACGCTTCCCCAAACCAATGCATGGTAACGGCGCTCGGTGGTTTTTTCAAAAAACTGAAGCGCCAGTTTATTTTTTGCCATTTCGGTTTTTGCCACCACCAGTAATCCCGATGTGTCTTTGTCTATCCGGTGAACCAGCCCCGGACGCGGATCTTCGCTGTTAAACAAAGGAAGGTTGCGAAAATACCAGGCCAGCGCGTTTACCAAAGTTCCGGTGTAGTTCCCGTGACCGGGATGTACAACAAGACCCGGAGGTTTGTTTATCACAATCAGCTGATCGTCTTCGTAAACAATATCCAACGGAATATCTTCGGGAATGATCTTTAGCTCGCGCCGTGGAAAATCCATTACGATCAATATTTCCTCGTTGGGTTTTATCTTATAATTGGGTTTTACCGGTTTTCCATCCACAAGAATATTTCCTGCATCGGCAGCAGCCTGAATGCGGCTTCGCGAAGCATTGTCAATCCGGTTCGAAAGAAACTTATCGATACGTAACGGTGATTGTCCCGGATCGACCGACAAACGGTAATGTTCGTACATTTCGCCTTCTTCCGGCTCTTCATTTTCCTGATTGTAATCTACCATAAATTAAAAATTCCTTTCGTAAGCCCGATTAATAATTGTAGTGTCAGTGGTTAGCCAAATATCAACCGACGACCCCAGGTTAACATGTTTGGTAAACTGAGGGTTTGGTTGTTGTTTCCAAATTCGTGCACTTGCCGAATCTTCGGCGGTTTCGGCAGTTTTGTCGAAAATAACCGCTCCCATATTCAGCATGGCATCAGTAATGGTTGATTGTGCTTCTTCCAATGTAAATCCGGTGAGGTTGGGCAAATTTGTATCCATATTTCCCTGGCTACGACCTATTATCAGGTCGACATCAGAGCCTTTTATAATTTTATCGCCTTCGTAAATTGTTACCGAATCCTGCAGTGCTTTTAATACCAAATCGTTGTATTCTGATGGTTGATATGAAATGTTTCCTACTTGTAATCCGGTACTTTCAATAAGTACCTGCGCCTGCCTGAATGAAATGTCAGTTAGTCGTGGAAGGATAACTTTTTCAGGTTCGTTTGAGTTTATGGTAAGGCGAATTACGCGATTTTCTTTTACACGGGCGTTGGCCAGCGGCAATTGATCGACCACGCTGCCCGGTTCGTAATTTTTGTTGTAAACCGAATCGATCACTTCTACACGAAGTTTATTGGCTTCGGCACTGGCAGTGGCTTCTTCCAGGTTCAATCCGGTGAGTGCCGGAACCGGGTACGAAACGCCATGTTTTGTATAAAGCTTTAATCCTTTAAATGTTACAAAAAGGAGAACAGTAACAAGCACGATGGCAATTGCTAGGTGCTTTACAAAAGCACGGCTGGTGATAAATTTTCCTAAACTCATTTTTTTTGTACAGTACTTATTTAAGAGAACAAAAATAAGTCAAAAAAAGTATGATGAAAGGATTTAAGTGATAAACAAATTTCAAATTTGGAATAAAATGTTGTTGAGTGATCTGTTTGGGAATAAGGCCAGTGCAAACATGTATAAACACGAAAAGGTAAAGAACTGAATCCTTTACCTTCCCGCAAAATGTAACAAGATAATATAAATTATCTCTTATGTCTTGGCTCGTCTGAGACGCTAAGTTTTTTTCTACCTTTTGCTCTACGGGCTTTAATTACTTTACGACCGTTTGCAGTCGACATTCTCTCTCTAAACCCGTGTTTGTTTTTTCTTTTTCTATTCGATGGTTGAAATGTACGTTTCATTTCTATAAAGTTTTACTTGTTTCTATTCAGAATTTTCGGACTGCAAAAATAGTGCTTTTTTTATTTCTTCCAAAAACTTAAACACTTTTTTCTGTAAAATCACACTTTGTCTGTTTATTTCTATGAATCAATGTTTTATCCATTCAATAATATTATCGATCTTTTTTTACCGAGAACCTGAAACCGATACCATGCAGGTTAATGATTTTTACCGAAGCATCGGCTTTAAAGTATTTTCTTAGGCGCGAGATAAAAACATCGAGACTGCGCCCCAAAAAATAATCGTCAGATCCCCACACATTCTCCAATATTTCGTTGCGGCTAAGTACTTTGTTTTGGTTTTTGGCAAAGTAATGTATCAGTTCTGCTTCTTTAAGTGTCAGGTTTCGGGTTTCACCGTTTAGTGAAAGCGAAAGATCGTCGAAATGAAAATCGAATTTGCCAATTTTTAAAACTGCTGACGATTCGCTGGCGATAGGCTGCGACTGGCTTCGTTTTAAAAATATCTTGATCTTTAAAAGCAGCTCTTCCATACTAAATGGTTTCGGAATATAATCGTCGCCGCCAATGGTAAGTCCTTTAATCTTATCTTCTGTCATGCTTCGTGCCGTTAAAAAGATAATTGGTACCTGGTCGTTTGTTTTTCTAATGCTTTTGGCTACCTGAAATCCATCAATTTTCGGAAGCATTACGTCAAGAACAATCAGGTCGAAAGTATTATTAGCGAATTGTTCAAGAGCGATTTCTCCATCGGCAGCCACTTCAACATCGTAGCCGTTTTCGCTTAAATTGTCTTTCACAATAAAGCGCAGTGCTTCATCATCTTCAACCAATAATATTTTAAATGAATTGTTGTTCATATTTTATTTCGGAATGGTTAAGCTAAAAATACTTCCTCCTTTTGGGTTGTCGTTTACTTTAATTCTCCAATAATGTGCTTTCACAATTTTGTATACATAGTCGAGGCCAAGTCCAAAACCTTTAACGTTATGCACATTGCCGGTTGGTACCCGGTAAAATTTTTTAAAAATTTGCTTCCGGTGCTCGCGTGGTATTCCAATTCCATTATCGATAAAATTAAGTTCGTATGCATGTTGTTTTTTTAACAGCTCAATTTTAATCTCAGGTTCTTTGTCGCAATATTTTGCCGCATTTTCAAGAATATTTGATACCAGGTTTGCAAAGTGAAACCGATCGGCCCGAACGATACACTCGGTAAGTTTGGTTTCAATTTTAACTTTAGCATTTTGGCCGGCTTTCGATTCCTTAAAATGCTCGTTGGCTTCATGAATAAACTCAATAACATCTACTTCTTCCAGGCTAAGCAAAATCCGGCTTTTTTCGATCGATGCTAAGTTAAGCACTTTTTCAACATTCTTTGATAACCGGGTGGTTTGTTCCTGAATGATGTGGGTGTAATTAAACAGGCGTTCGGGCGATTTCAGAATTTTCTCGTCGTTTATAACATTTGCGGCCAGGGCAATCGACGAAATTGGTGTTTTTAATTCGTGCGTAAGGTTGTTTATAAAGTTTTTCTGGATCTCGGAAAGTTGCCTTTGCCTTATGATGACCCACAAGGTGTAACCAAAGAAAAAGATTACCAGCATTAGTAGTGCCGTTAAAAAGTACCAAATGGAAAGCTGATTGAAAAAATAGGACGAGCGATCGGGAAAATGAATACCAAAATAGTTGGTGTATTGTTCGTTTAGCGGAAACTCAAAATCCGATGGTTCCTCGTTTTCATCCATTCGTACCAGAGTTGTTTCATCCATTTGTTCCTGGCCAGGGCTATAAATCGAGAATTCGTAATCGAAATAAATATCGTGTCGTTTTAACTGTGTTGTAAGGTTTTGTTTTAACAACTCTTTATCAATTCCAACGCCAACATTAACCAGGTAAGTGTTGTTCGAAATCATTTCAACCGGAGTAATACTGTCAAAATTTTCTGTAGTTCCGGTTGCCAGCATAATTTGCCAGGCAACCTCTTTCAGGGCTACACTGGCACTTTCCTGAAACTGTGTTTCCGAGAGGTTGTACGAACTTCGGATAAAGGCAAACTGCACCAAAAACACCCCAACTATTGATACGGTTGCTAATATAATTATGTATTTAAGTGCTTTTCCTTTCATGAATTATTATTAAAGCTAAGCTATATATTTTTTTTGTTGCCTGGTTGAGTTAACAACTCATTAACAAATTATTGAATTCAATTAACAGCGAAACTTGTAAAGCATCTTTACATTTGTTTTAGATAATTCTCGAAAAGACAAATTTAAGTAATAAATTATGAAACGTATTTTACATGTATTAGCCATTTTTTCGTTGGTAGTAGCTTTTAACACTGCCATGGCTCAAGGACAATCAAAAATTGTTTTTGAAGAACAAGCGCACGATTTTGGTTCGTTTAAAGAATCAGATGGTGTACAAAAAACAACCTTTAAATTTACAAACAAAGGCGATGCTCCATTGGTATTGTCGAATGTGCGTGCATCTTGTGGATGTACTACTCCAAAATGGACACGTGAACCGGTTGCTCCGGGCGAAAGCGGAAGCATTGATGTTAGTTACAACCCTAAAAACCGTCCGGGTTCATTCAACAAATCGGTTACTGTAAGCTCTAATGCTGAAAACAGCACTGTTGTTTTGCGTATTAACGGTAAGGTTGAACCACGCGAAAAAACACTGGCTGAAAAGTATCCACGAAAAGTTGGTGATTTAAGAGTTAAATCAAACTACATTTCGTTTGCAAAAATTAAAAAAGGTGAAACAGTTACTAAAGAAATGGAATTGGTAAACGATACCGACAAGCCAATTGATGTTGGTTTCCGTACGGTGCCAAAACACATTACTGCTAAAGTTGAGCCTGAAAAAATTCCTGCTAATAGCACCGGTAAATTAATTGTTACCTACGATTCAGAAGCTGCCAATACTTTTGGTTTTGCATCGCACCGCATTTATTTATCGCTAAACGGAAGCAACGATTATAAAAGCTCTATTGGTGTAAGTGCTACCATCGAAGAAGATTTTTCACACCTTTCTCCTGAAGAGCTGGCAAATGCTCCTGTTGCTAATTTCAACGAAAAATCGGTTGATTTTGGCGAAATGAAACAAGGTGATAAAAAAGACCATACTTTTACTTTAACCAATAATGGTAAAACTGATTTAATCATCAGAAGAGTGCGTTCATCATGCGGATGTACTGCAGTGGCTCCATCGAAAAAGGTAATTGCAGCCGGCGAAACAGCACCTATAAAAGTAACTTTCGACTCGCGCGGAAAACGTGGCCGTCAGAGTAAATCGATTACCGTTATTACCAACGACCCAAAAACTCCAACTTCAACATTGCGCATTTCAAGCCAGGTTGTAGTTCCTAATGCAGGCTAAGTTTATTTAAAGTCAATATTTCAAAAGGTGTTGCAGGTGAAACTTGCAGCACCTTCTTTTTTGCCGTACTTTTGAGCGATAAAATTTATTCCGATGTCAGAAAACGATAAACACCATATAGAAAACGATCCGCGGTATAAAGGATTAATTGTTAATGAAGGAATTGAAAAACCGGATTCGGTAAACAACGACTCAATTCAGCGATTTCTGAAAAAGAAAAGAAAACTGCTGTCGGTTGATGAGTATGTAACCGGGATTTTAAAAGGCGATATAACGATATTAAGTAAAGCCGTAACCTTGGTTGAGAGCTCAAAATCGGAGCATCAGCAACTGGCTCAGCAGATTATACAAAAGTGTTTGCCACACAGCGGAAAATCAATTAGAGTTGGAATTACCGGAGTGCCGGGCGTTGGAAAAAGTACTTTTATTGAAGCACTTGGAAAGTACCTTACCCGTAACGGCGAGAAACTTGCAGTGTTGGCAATCGACCCCAGTAGCGAGCGCACTAAAGGAAGTATTTTGGGCGATAAAACCCGGATGGAAGAACTGGCCAGCGATAGCAATGCCTATATTCGCCCCAGTCCATCGGCAGGTTCCTTGGGAGGTGTTGCCCGGAAAACGCGCGAAACCATAATTCTATGCGAAGCCGCCGGATACAGCCACATTTTTATTGAAACTGTTGGAGTGGGACAAAGCGAAACAGCAGTTCATTCTATGACTGATTTTTTCCTACTATTGATGCTGGCAGGAGCCGGCGACGAACTGCAGGGAATTAAACGCGGAATTATGGAAATGGCCGACTTGATTACCATTAATAAAGCCGATGGAAATAATATTGAGAAAGCTGAAATGGCGAAAGTTCAATATAAAAATGCCATCCATCTGTTTCCTTCAAAAGACTCGGGGTGGGTTGCCAATGTACTTACTTGTTCGGCATACAAGAAAACCGGAATTGGTGATATTTGGACTCAAATTGAGAAATATAAAAACCAAACTGTAGAAAACGGGTACTTCTTTCGCAAACGAAACGAACAATCAACATACTGGATGTATGAAACCATTGAAGAGCAATTGAAACGAAACTTTTATGATCATCCGGAAATTAAGGAAAAAATAAAAGTACTTGAGAATTACGTACTATCTGACCAAATGAGTTCGTTTGTTGCCGCTGCCGAGTTGTTGAATACTTACGCAAAATTAAAATAAGCACTGCAGGTTATTTGCACAAATTAAGTTGCAGTAATAAAAGCAGGCAAAAAATAGCGTTGTTCTATCTTTTTGCCTGCTTTGTTTTTATGAGAACTATCATCTGCTTATCACTTTTAATTGCACCCGAAAAGAACTAAATTTGTTAGAACCTTTCTTTGTGTGAGGTGTTACTTACATAAATCAAATATCAATAAATTTCAAAATACAATGAATTACGATGTAATAGTAATAGGTAGCGGACCAGGCGGATATGTAACAGCAATTCGTGCGTCGCAGCTCGGATTAAAAGTTGCTGTTGTAGAAAAAGAAAACCTGGGCGGAATTTGCTTAAACTGGGGATGTATTCCAACAAAGTCGTTGCTAAAAAGTGCACAGGCTTTTGAGTATGCTACCCACGCTGCTGATTATGGTGTTGCCATTGAAGGAGAAGTCAAACCCGATTTTGGAGCGATGGTGAAACGCAGTCGCGATGTTGCCAATGGAATGAGTAATGGAATTCAGTTTTTGTTTAAGAAAAATAAAATTGAATCGATTTTTGGTTGGGGAAAACTAAGCGATAAAAATACGGTTGAAGTAACCGACGATGAAGGTAAGAAAACGTCGTACACAGCAAAACACATTATTGTAGCAACAGGTGCACGCTCGCGCGAATTGCCAAACCTGCCACAAGACGGCGAGAAAATAATTGGTTATCGTCAGGCATTAACTCTCGACAAGCAACCGGAAAGTATGGTTGTAGTAGGTTCGGGCGCTATTGGCAGCGAATTTGCTTATTTCTATCACACCATAGGAACAAAAGTAACGCTGGTTGAATTTATGCCAACACTGGTTCCGAACGAAGACGCAGAAGTTGCCAAGCAGCTGGAACGTAACTTCAAGAAATCGAAGATGAAGGTAATGACCGGTTCATCGGTTGAAAGTGTGGATACTTCGGGCGACAAATGCAAGGTAACTATAAAAACCAAAAAGGGCGAGGAAGTGGTTGAAGCCGATATCGTTCTTTCCGCAGTGGGTATTGCTCCAAATACCGAAAATATTGGATTGGAAGAGCTGGGTGTTGAAACCGAAAATGGTCGCGTAAAAGTTGATGAGTTCTATAAAACTAATGTTGATGGAATTTACGCCATTGGCGACATTGTTGCCGGACCGGCATTGGCGCACGTAGCTTCGGCCGAAGGAATTACCTGTATTGAAAAAATTGCCGGGCTTAACCCCGAGCCAATTGATTATGGAGATATTCCGGGATGTACGTATACCAGCCCCGAAGTTTCGTCGGTAGGGCTAACCGAGGCAAAAGCAAAAGAGCAAGGCTATGAAATTAAAGTGGGTAAATTCCCATATTCGGCAAGCGGAAAAGCAAGTGCTGCCGGACAAAAAGATGGTTTTGTTAAATTGATTTTCGATGCAAAATATGGAGAACTGCTTGGAGCACATATGATTGGTGGTAATGTTACCGAAATGATTGCCGAAATGGTAGTAGCTAAAAAACTGGAGATTACCGGGCACGAGTTAATAAAAACCATTCACCCGCACCCAACAATGAGCGAGGCAGTTATGGAAGCTGCTGCGGCTGCTTACGATGAGGTGATACATATTTAAAAACAATAGTTAATATAAAATAATGAACCCGAGGTAGTTAGCCTCGGGTTTTTTGTTTATCTGGATTCGACTAAGTGACACTATTGTTCGAAAAATTCATAAAAAGCTGAAAATCAGGTCGAAAGTTTTTGTATTTCGTAATTAGTTTTAAATTTGCCGCTCAGACATCAGCTACATAACCGCATATTTCTCGAAATACCTATTGTTAAATGGAAGGGAATATTCTTTAATAAAAATTCGAAATAAATGAAAAAACTGACATTGTTTGTAGCATTTTCTATGCTGCTTCAAATCGCTTTTGCAGGTGGTTTGTTAACTAACTACAACCAAAGTGCTCAATATATTCGGATGATGTCGCGAAATGCGTCCTTAGATATTGATGCCGTATTTTATAATCCGGCAGGATTAATAAAAATGGAAGATGGCTGGCATTTTGCTTTTTACAGCCAAACCATTCTACAGACCCGTGATATTGACACGCAATTTCCAACATTAAATTCAGGACATTACGAAGGAGAAACTACAATTCCTGTTTTTCCCGATGTATATGCTGTATATAAAAAAAATAACTGGGCATATTCCTTAGGTATCGGCCCCATTGGTGGTGGTGGTACTGCTGAATTTCCAGGAGGTATTCCTACATTGGAAATTCCATTTTCATTAATTCCCGGTCAATTGGCCGCTTTGGGGCAAATCGATCCGGCATTGGCAGTGTCAAGCTACGATTTGGAAATGGCACTGGAGGCTTCGTCTACATTCTGGGGAATACAAATGGGAGCATCGTATGCAGTAAACGATAAATTTTCGTTTTACGGAGGTTTACGATTAATGCCATCAGTAAATACCTACGAAGGTGCAATTCGCAATATTCAGGTTAATGGAGTTAATGCGGCAACCTGGTTAAACGGAGCATCGGCACAGGTAAGTAACGTAGCCGATATGGCAACCGCCGGAGCAGGTCAGTATGCATCAGCTGCTGCAACTGCCGGAGCTTTATCTTCTCAAATTTCAGCTGCAATTTCAGCGGGGCTTATTAATGGCTCTGATGCATTGGCTGATCCTCAGTTGATTGGTGCTTTGCAACAATTCGGAATCGATCCAACAGGTTTTACATATGAAATTGCAGCCGGTGCTTTTAGTCAAACTTCGGCCGCGTTAACTGTTGAAGCCGAAACCTTATCAGCAACTGCGCAAACCCTAACCGGTACTGCACAAACGCTGACTGGTACGGCCCAGCAAATGGGTGATAAAGAAGTTAAAACCAAACAAAAAGGAATGGGTTTTACACCGATTATTGGTTTTAACTACTCGCCGAACGACGACTGGACATTTGCTTTGAAATACGAATTTAAAACCAAACTGACATTGGAAAATGAAACCGACGTTGACGATATGGGATTATTTCCTGATGGAGCAGAGTCGTCAAATGATGTTCCGGCAATTTTAACTGCCGGTATTGGTTATCGTGGTCTCGATTGGTTAGAAGCGCAATTGTCGTACAATATGTATTTCGATAAAGGTGTTGATTATGGTAATAATATTCGCTACTCAACTATGGGAACACAGGTACACCGCGATATTGACGGCAATTACTGGGAGCTAGGACTTGGATTACAATTTAATGTTGCCGATAATTTTGCGTTTAGTGTTGGTGGTTTACGATCGAAAAACGGAGTGACTCCTCAATATCAAAGCGATTTTAGCTATAGTAATTCATCGTATACTTTAGGTGGCGGTATTATGTGGAAAATTACCGACAAGCTAACTCTTGACGCTGGTGTTTCAAATACTTTCTACGAAGATGATACAGTAACTTTTAACCATGCAAGTGTTGGAAGTTATAACGAAACTTACGCAAAAACAACCATTAGTATGGCTGCCGGTATTTCATACAGCATTTTTTAAACCAATAACAATATAACGCAAAAGCGGGGAGCAATAAATGTTCCCCGTTTTTTATTGACGGAAATTAACTTTCAATCAATTATCAGAATTTGCATTTTAAATAAAAAAATCTTGTTAAATAGCTTCAGCTTCAATGTGGCAATCAAAATCCATGTTAACTATAAAACCCATTGGGGCAGTATAGGTAGTGCCCGAAACGGTTAGTTCAATTTCTTTTGTAGCGTTAAGAATTGTGGCAGCCTGCATTAGTACTGCATTATCAATATCAGGGTTTTGAACATTGTTGGTTGCCGATATATTGTTTAATGTTACTATCGTTCCGGCACCGGTTACAGAAATTTCGATGGATATAATTTCTTCGCCTTCGCCTAAATTGCTGAACGCTATTTCCATATCGTTAATAGCAATTGACTTTAACTTATTTAAATAGTCTGATATTTCATCGATGTCGCTTAAGCGGGTTGTTTGGGTTTGCGAAAAGGTAAACTCAGCTTGCCCTGATTTTGCAATTTGTGCAGTTGGTTCAACAACAGCAACAGGAATGTCCATTGATAAAGTTGTGTCGAACTCAATGGTGTTAAGCTCGTCAACTTTGTCGCACGAGAATAAAAGCGCCGGAATGATTAATAGTAGTAATAATGTGTTTTTCATTTGATTTGTGTTATTTGTTAAAGCTGCAATATACGGCCAAATGTTATCCGAGTCAAGAAAAAATAAAGGGCTGGTTTTGCAACCAACCCTTTGGAGAACTAACTAAGCAGCAAAATTAGTGGAATACCTAATCTAGCTGAAATATTTTATTGTATACCTCGTCGTCGATAAGTTTGGCGGTGAGAACAAATTCGGTTTTTCCTTCGGCTTTTAATTCCGACAAATCGAAGCGGAACTCGCGGGTAAACCACGCTTCGCACAAATCGCCGTTGGCATTGTGCCTTATTTCAAATGTTGGAACGGTTGAGCTGCTGGCCGTCCAGGGATGCATGCGCGCCAAATCGATGGTATGATCCTGGCAACCTCCGCTGTACGAAATCTTAAAATAAAGGCAGTCGCCATCCATGTATGCCTCGTGTAAATGCACGGGATCGCGGGCCAAACTATCGTAATTCTCAAAATACAGGTCGACATAAGGCGAGCACGATAATTCTTCGGCATAGCTAACTTCGCACGGAACTCCCTGGTCGCAACTTATGTAAACATTGTCGAGCTCAGTGTATGTAATCAGCACACGCTGTCCTTGCGAAAAAACAAAATTGTCGGGGTAGTACAAAGGTTGAACTTTATTGCCGTTATCCAACTCAATAATGAAACCACAGTCGCCGGCACCTGCATAATCAATTACAGTACCTGTTGCGTCAAACGATATCGGGTCATCGTCCTGGCAACTGGTAAATACAATAAAAAATACGGATAGTATTACGACTAATCGTTTCATGGCTTAAAATTTTATGTATAACGCAAATTACTTCCTTTTATTTTTGCTATTCCTCATATTTCGGATTTTGCACTTCGCCAATAAATAAAATGGCATCGGTATCTTTTTCTGTAATTGCAAAAACAAATGGTTTATTAACTCTGAAATAAGTCTTTTCCTCAACCGGGCCGCCGGCGCTTGTCGTTTCAAAAATAATTGCTGTAACTGCTGCTGCTTCGGTACCCGTCTCATTCACATCAATATAAGTTTTGTGAACTACGGTGCTGATAAAGAGATCGACATCAGAAATTTTTGAAAAATCTGCATTCGTTGGCGAGAAAGCGTCAAGCATCCCCATCGACTTTAACATGTCATTCAAATTGCTTTTAAACTCAAATTTAAAACGGGGCATGGTTACCACTACATTCTCACGAGTTTCGAATTGATTGTTCCACGAATTCCAGTTGGCGGCATTCAACTCATTAATCACATTCACCGAGTTTTTGCCTTCACTTGGTAGCATTACAACCATATTGTACTGACCGTTGCCGTATGGAAGTTTTACGGCACTAAACAATTCGTTCTCGGTATAAGCAAGTTCGTCTTCTTTGTGCATTGTTTCAACCTCTCCGCTGGTGCCATCGGCGTAATAAAAAGAACGCATCTTGGTTCCGTCTTCATCAAATTCGATGGCCCAGTTTCCGAAGAAATAAATGGCGTTTAGCAGCACCAGGCGCGCATCTTCCGAGAGGTCATTTATAATTGTTTTGATTTTGTCATGCGTTTTATCGGCAACCCATCCGTTTATGGTATTTAGCACGTGTGCCGTATTGCCAAAATCAAGCGCATTTACTTCAGCATTGTAAAAGTCGGAGTTAATATCGAGGAAGGGCTGTTTTATTGGAAATCCATCGGCATAATAAATGGCATTGGCAATTTCAAAAACTACATCTTCGTCAAGCGATTGCAAAGCGGAAATTAAACTTTTGTACGAGTTATTAATTTGCTCCGATGTAAGGCCATTTAGTTGCATTACATTTTCCATCTCCAGCTTTGTGTTGTTATCGGCACCGTTATAGGCCATGGCTAACGCCAGCGAAACACTTAGCGGCGATATCATAATATTTTCTTCCTGGCTTGTTTTATGAATTTCTTCCCGAATGGTTTGAAACAGGTTTAAGCCAAATGTATTGTCAGCAGCTACCAGTTCTGCCGATTTTTCATCTAACTCAATCGTTTTTTTAGGATCCGGATCGTCGGTGCTAGTATTACACGAACTGGCAATAAAAAGAACTAAAACGAGAAATAGTGATAAATACAATTTCATAATTAAGGTTTTAACAAATTTACAACCGATAGATGCATTTTGGCAAGTTAAGGTTGCGTAACAAATGTTAAACAACGTTTTTTGGTCGACACGTGTCGGGGAGCATACTAATGACTTTTTTATTACTCAACAGCCGTCGGGGTAAAAACTGACCGCTAATTTTCATTCCGACGGCTGTCGAGATGAAATTCAATGATTGTTTTTCATGTCGACGTGTGTCGAGCAGCATTCTGATGATTTTTTTATTACTCAACAGCCGTCGTGATAAAAACTGGCAGCTGATTTTCATTCCGACAGCCGTCGTGATAAAAACTGACCGCTGATTTCGATTACGACAGCCATCGCAATGAAATTCTATAGTTTATTTTCATTCCGACACGCGTCGGAATGTGTTTTGAAAATCTATAATGTATTCTTGAGACGATTTTACATACTTAATGCCCGGAACGATAGAACCCTCCCTCATTCCCTCTCTTTGCAAAGAGTGGGACGATTGTAACGTAGTCGCAATCAGGGTGAGTACTGTAAAATGATTTAGGCAATACGAATTGGCTTATATCATGCCGGTTGTAAATTAATGCGGATTTAAACGTTTATTAAGAAAATTGATTAGTTGAGCCAAACAATTTACAACTCAACGCAACCTTTTCAGTAAACCGCACATCTAACCAGTGATTTTAGCATGTGAGAACTGACTGTTAAAGCAAATGCCAAAACGAAAGATTAAAGCCAATACATTTTTATCTGTACTTTTGGGTGTTATTTGCGAAAGATTTTGGAAGACCTGAAAAAAATAATAAAAGATTGTGCTTCGGGGAAAAAACGTGCACAAGAGCAATTATACCGAATGTTTGCACCAAAAATGTTTGGGGTTTGCTTGCGCTATGCCAAAGATAACACCGAAGCAGAAGATAACTTGCAAGACGGGTTTATAAAGGTATTTCAAAATATTGGCCGGTTTAGGCACGAAGGTTCTTTGGAAGGATGGATTAGGCGGATAATGGTAAATGTTTCGTTGGAAAAATACCGGAAACAACATGTTATGCATCCGGTTGAAGATGTGAGTATTTACGAGGGACAACATGTATCGGATGATATTTTGGCCGGAATTTCGGCAAAAGAACTGGTAGCAGTTATACAGGAATTGCCACCGCGCTACCGAATGGTTTTTAACCTTTTTGTGATTGAAGGAATGAACCACCAGGAAATAAGTGATGAGATGCAAATTACCGTGGGAACATCAAAATCGAACCTGGCGCGCGCCAGAGATATTTTGAAACGCCGGGTAAAACAGCTTTATGGAGATATGGAGAAAACAAGTAATTACACAGCTTGATGAGTAAAAAACTAAATATTGACGATTCGATCAGGGAGAAGTTTGAAGGCTTTTCTGCTGCACCGCCGTCGCATGTTTGGGATAATATTCAATCGCAAATTGACGGGCAGCACAAAAAGCGCCGAATGGCATACATTGGTTGGATTTCGGCAGCGGCAGTTGTTGTGCTGGCATTTATAGCCGGCTGGTACTTTAACGGAAAAACTGTTGTTGAAGCGCCTGTTTTGGTGGAACAACAATCTGTGCCTGAAAGTAATGAGGAACCTGTTGTTTCGCCCCAAAACAATAACATTGAAACAGCAGCAGCCCAACTTGCTGAGGCCAACGATATAAATGGTGTTGAAACAAACGAGACCAATACAACTACCAATAAGGAAACGTTTGCCGAATTTGAACACACCGTTGCACAAAAGCAACCCGAAACCGAACAAATAGATGCAAGCCGCACACCAGAAAATTACAACTTGTTACAACGTATTGAAGCTATATTTGCGCCCAAACAAACCGACATATTTTTAGCAGAAAAAAACAAAAAAACACAGATTGAAGAAAGTTACAGTGCAGATGAAATGCTGATTGCAGCCAATTTGCAGAATTTAAAAGAGCAAAAAGAAAAAGAACATGGCTGGATTGTTGGAGCGCAAATTTCTCCGGGATACTCATCGCATTCGGCAAGCCACAACGAAACCTATGCCGACAACATGACTTACAACAGCGATAATGGTGGCAGCAATGTTGGTGGCGGAATTTCGGTGCAATACAAAACCAGTAAACGGTTACGTGTTGAAAGTGGTATTTACTATGCAAAAGACGGGCAAAAAGCGAATAATTCATTCAACCTTTTTGCTTTTAAGAATGACGCCGAATATAGTGAAGCCCCGCAGGCATCATTCGATGGGTCAACACCTGCGTTTTCAAACGTGGTGCAAACCGGAAGTGCCGGAATAGCCATGAACAGCACAGCCGGTGTAATTGAAATGAAAACAACGCCTGAAGGTGCCAATATTGCGGCCCGACTTGAAAGCCCTAACGATGCTGTGGCTGATGTTTTGTATTCGGATGGAGAGTTTTCGCAAGTGTTTGAGTTTGTTGAAGTACCGCTTTATTTACGTTACAGTATTGTAGACAAAAAGGTAGGATTAGAGCTGCTGGGCGGAATTAGCGCAGGTTTTGTTATTGGCAACAATGCTTATCTCGATAACGATTACGGATTACAAAACATCGGTAGCACAGCCGACATTTCAACGCTAAATTTCTCGGGAACGCTTGGTGTTGGAGTAAACTATATGTTGGGTAAACACATTTCGTTTGCGCTTGAACCGCGTCTGAACTATTATCTCAACTCAATTAACTCTAACCCCGATGTGGATTATCGTCCGTACCGGATTGGTGTTTATACCGGCCTTTATTACGAGTTCTAGGTATGCAACTTTAGGAACTTTGAAGCCATTTTAATGCCGCTTCTTTTGTCGAAAAGATTTTGACGTTAAAACCAATTTCCTGATTAACCTCATTTTCAAAAATCAAAGATGCAGCTGTAGAAGTAGGATCAGTGATAATAATGCTTTGTTTTTTGCCCTTAAGAATGGGAATTAAATGACGCATAAACTCAATTATAAAATCCACGTCCTTCACTGACATATCAAATATTGCTTCGCTGTAATCAGAGAATAGATTATACCCAAGCTCAGTAAATTCAGGCATCTTAAGAAACTTGTTTTCCCAAACATAACCAATGTCTTCAGTCTTGAGATTACCCCAATGTTTGTAGAATATTATCTTTTGATCGGGTTCGCATCTTAATGTAAAATTCATCGTGTTAAACAAAAGTGTTGTTTTGGATTAATATTCCTCAAGTTATGAAATTACATACAAATAACAACCGGATTGAACTGTGTTCTCTGGCTTTTCTTTTTTCTCTATTCTATCGCCTAAATTAAACGATAGATCAAAAAATGATTTAACCCATTAACTCTTGTCCGGGGGCGGTTAATTTCTTATTCTCTTACAATATGATGATTGTCAGATGCTAATTTCACTAAAATGTGAATTTTTACGCTATTAACAGTTTATTAAGACTATTGCTGAATGACGACAGGATATCTTTTATACTTTTGCCAACTATTCAACGCAACCTAAACGATTCATCAAATAACCCAATGGTGTTCGTTACACGAGAAAATAAATAAAGTACGGAGTTTTTAAATTTTTCGAATGAAAACTGGAATTTATATCACAAACACCGAAAGCAATACAGGCAGGTCGCTGGTAACGCTGGGTGTTTTAAAAGTATTACTTTCAAAAGTAAGTAAGGTTGGTTATTTCCGGCCAATCATCAACGACTATCCAAAGGGAACACACGATAATCATATTGAAACCATGATATCGTATTTTAACCTTGATATGGAGTACAAAGACGCTTATGGTTTTACCATGTCGCAAGTGGTTAAGTACAAAAACATGGGGCAGGAAGCACGCCTTATCGATCAGATTATAGACCGCTACAAACAACTGAAAGAAAAGTTTGATGTTGTTGTGGTTGAAGGTTCTGATTTTGATAATAAAGGAGTGACCTTTGAATTCGACCTGAATATTGAATTTGCAAAAAACCTGTCGATACCGACTATTTTAGTTAGCTCGGCAAAAGATAAGAATATGGATAGCGCCATTGCAAATCTCGATTTGGCTATCAAGTCGTTTGCCGAAAGAGATGTGGTGGTGCAATCGGTAGTGATGAACCGCGTTGAAGCCGGAAATTGCGATTTAATGCGCGAAGAATTGAGCAAAGTGGTTCCGGCTGAAACTTCGATTGAGATTATTCCGGAAATTAAAAAATTAGGCAGCCCAACAATTAAAGAAATTAATGAAGAGTTGGGAGGTACCGTTCTGTTGGGCGAGAACCTGTTGTGTAAGCAGGCCGACCGTTACGATGTTGGTGCAATGCAACTTCGTAACTATCTCGACAGGGTAGAGGAGAACAGTCTGATTATTACTCCGGGCGACCGTTCAGATATTATTTTGGCAGCACTTCAGGCCAACGCATCTGCGAATTATCCAAGCATTGCCGGTATTGTGGTTACCGGAGGTATTGCTCCCGAGCCGCAAATTGTTCGGTTAATTGAAGGTTTGCCCAATATTGTTCCTATAATTTTGGTTGACGACGTAACTTTTATTGCAGCCAAAAAAATAGCCGATGTTAAACCAAGAATGCATCCGGGCTTACCACGAAAAATAGATTTAAGTATCTCAACATTCGAAAAATATGTGGATACCGACTTCCTGATCGACAAATTCAGAAGCTTCAAAACTGATGTTGTAACACCATATATGTTCCAATATAACCTGGTTGCGAAAGCCAAATCGAAAAAACAGCACATTGTTTTACCCGAAGGAACCGATCCCCGGATTTTGCAGGCTGCTTCAAGTTTAGTCGACCAGGGCGTTGTTGAAATTACACTCCTTGGAAAACGCGACGAAATAGTAACCAAAGCCGCAGAAATTGGTGTGAAGATTAATGGTAATATCAAAATCATTAATCCGGTTGAATCAGAATATTACGAAGATTACTGGAAAACATACCACGAACTACGTAAACATAAAAATATTCCGGAAGACATGGCTCGCGACGCGCTGGCTGATGTTTCGTATTTTGGAACGATGATGGTTTACAAAGGACATGCTGATGGTATGGTTTCGGGAGCTGCGCACACCACCGCACACACCATTATTCCTGCACTTCAGTTTGTTAAAACCAAACCAGGAGTTAAAACGGTATCGTCAGTTTTCTTCATGTGTCTCGACGATCATGTTTCAGTAATGGGCGACTGCGCTGTTAACGTAAGTCCAACTGCCGAGCAGTTGGCCGAAATTGCCGTTACCTCAGCCGATTCGGCAATTGCTTTTGGTATCGATCCTAAAGTGGCACTGTTGTCGTATTCATCGGGAACGTCAGGAACCGGTGTTGAAGTAGATAAAGTACGTGCTGCAACCGAGAAAGCTATTGCTGCCCGTCCCGACCTAAAAATTGAAGGGCCAATTCAGTACGACGCGGCAGTTGATCCGAGCGTTGGAAAAAGTAAAATGCCCGATTCGCAGGTTGCTGGTCAGGCCAATGTGCTGATATTCCCTGATTTGAATACAGGTAACAATACATACAAAGCCATTCAGCGCGAAACCGGAGCACTGGCAATTGGACCAATGCTGCAAGGCTTAAACAAACCGGTTAACGACCTTAGCCGTGGTTGTACTGTCGACGATATCTTTAATACCGTTGTAATTACTGCCATACAGGCTCAGGAAGGGTTTTAAAACGTAAAATCATAATTTTACGATAACAGCATACTGCATTTTGTAAATGCCGGCAGTTTGTCTGTTACCAAAACTTTTAACGATATATTTTAAAATGAATATTTTAGTAATTAATGCAGGTAGCTCGTCAATTAAATATCAGCTGATTGATATGAATACCGAGTTGCCTTTATCGAGTGGAATTGTTGAACGCATTGGCCTTGAGATGGGGGTGATTAAGCACAAAACATTTACCAACGGTACGGAAGAGAAGACAGTTGAAGAGTTTCCGATTCCTGATCATGGTGTAGGTTTGAAACGGGTTGCCGAGCTGCTTATGGACGAGAAGGTTGGTGTAATCAGCGATCCGTCTGAAATTAAAGCCGTTGGTCATCGTTTGGTGCACGGTGGCGAAACTTTTACTGAAACAGTTGAGATTACTGATGAGGTAAAAGCAAAAGTGGAAGAATTATTTCCATTGGCACCTTTGCACAATCCGGCAAACCTGATTGGTGTTGAAGTAGCCGAAAAAGTATTTCCGAACGCAAAACAGGTTGGTGTTTTCGATACTGCTTTTCACCAAAGTATTCCGGAGAAAGCATTCCGCTATGCATTGCCCGAAAAGTTTTATAGTGAAATGCGAATTCGTAAATATGGATTTCACGGAACTTCACACAAATTTATTTCTGAAAAAGCAATTGAGTATTTAGGAAATCCTGATGCCAAAATTGTTACTATTCACTTGGGTAACGGAGCGTCGATGGCTGCAGTAAATGGTGGTGTTTGTGTTGATACAACCATGGGAATGGGACCACTTTGCGGACTTATCATGGGAACTCGCTCGGGAGATATCGATCCGGCAATTATTTTTTACCTGGCACAACAGAAAGGTTATTCTGTTCAGGAAATTTCTGACTTGCTGAACAAGGAGAGTGGAATGAAAGGATTAACCGGTTTAACCGATATGCGCGATGTGGAGAAATGCCAGCGCGAAGGTGATCCGGCGGCTATTCTTGCCCTTGAAATGTATGCTTACCGAGTTAAACAGTTTGTTGGTAGTTATGCTGCTGCAATGAACGGTGTTGATGCCATTGTATTTACCGCCGGAATTGGCGAAAACGATACATCAATTCGCCAGATGGTTTGCGAAGATATGGATTACCTGGGCATTACCTGGGATGCGGAAAAGGATAAAAACAGGAAAGACGACGTTCATGAAATAAATGTGGACGGAGCAAAAACAAAAGTACTTATTATTCCAACCAACGAAGAGCTTGAGATTGCCAAACAATCGTTGGCGCTGGTTGAATAAAAAGTGCAATAATTAAGTAGAAAGGCGCATCTGCATAGTAGGTGCGCCTTTTTTATATTACGAACTAAAAAGGTTGTTAATTATGGCAAAAAGATCGCTGGCATTAATCGGTTTTGTAATGTAATTGTTACACCCCGATTGAAATGCTTTCAATGCATCCTGCTCTTGTGCAAAGGCTGTTTGTGCAACAATTTTAACGTCTTTGTTAAAGTCCCTGATTTTTTCTGTAGCCTCAAAACCATCCATTACAGGCATTTTAATATCCATCATTATTAAGTCGATATCCGGGTTTTGCTTTACCATTTCAATAGCATCTTTACCATTCTCTGCGATTAGTATTTTCTTGCTTTTGTCGTGTAAAATTATTTTAAGCAATTCTATCGACACCGGATCGTCTTCGGCAATCAGTACAGTTAAATCTCCCGGAAGATCGTGCGGCTTCACCAGCATCTCTTCAATAGGCACAGTTAGTTTTGGTGGAATGTTGTAAGGGAAATTAATGTAAAACGTTGTCCCCTCATTTTCTTCCGATTCTAACCGAATTGTACCTCCAAGCATTTCGGTGTACGATTTACTTATTGCCAAGCCCAGCCCCGAACCTTCATAAACCCTTGAGTCGGCAATGTCGGCTTGCACAAAGCGCTCGAAAATAGCTTCCTGTCTGTCTTTCGGAATTCCAATGCCCGTATCTTTTACAATAAATTGTATGGTGTTATCAATAAATTGATAGCCAAAAGAAATACCTCCTTTTTTGGTAAATTTTATGGCATTCTTAATCAGGTTGGTAATTATGGAGTTTAGCTTAACCGGATCCGACTCAATTTTTGGAGAATCAGGATCTTTAGCATTTATAAAATCCAGGAAAAGTTGTTTTTTGTCAATCTCAGGTTCAAAAAACAGCTGTATTTCGGTTAAGAAAGTTTTTAGCTCAAATGTGGCCAGATCGACGGTAACCAGGTTCGACTCAATTTTAGAAATGTCGATAATATCGTTTATGGTTGACAACATGCGGTCGCCACTTTTCTGAATAATCGAAATAAATTCTTTTTGCTGTTCGCCATTCAGGCTCGGATCTTTCAATAGTTCGGTAAAGCCCATTATGCCGTTCATCGGGGTTCGTATCTCATGGCTCATGTTAGCTAAAAATGCCGATTTCAGTTTGTCGCTTTGCTCAGCTTCTTCTTTTGCTTTTTTTAAGTCGAGTAAGATTTGTCGTTGCTGAGTGATGTCTTCTTTTATGGCAATAAAGTGGGCAATCTCTCCATTGCCATTGGTTACCGGAGAAATGATTCCTTTTTCCCAATATATTTCTCCGTTTCTCTTTTTATTTTGGAATTCACCATGCCATATTTTTCCGTTAAGAATGGTGTTCCACATGTGTTCATAATAGTGTTTGGGTTGTTTCCCCGATTTTAATATTCGTGGATTACCACCAATAACTTCTTTTAAGGTATAACCGGTTTTTTCTTCAAAGAAAGGATTTACATACTCGATATTGCCTTTAATATCGGTAATTACCACACTAACCGGGCTTGCCTCAATAGCTTTTGAAAGCATGGTGTTCCTACTTTCCAGCATTTTACGTTCAGTAATGTCAATCGAAATTCCGCCCAGTAGCTTCTTATCTTCACCAATGGTAAATTTATAGGTTAGGAAATCGCGCATTCCTCGTCCGTTTACCGGAAACTTATCTTCGTACTTATGTCGGCCTTGTAAAAATGCCAGTTCATCATCTTTTATAATTCTTTTCACCAAGTCAGGATGGAATACATCTCTTGTGTTTTTACCTATCCACTGTCCGGCATCCATATTACGTTCCATAAAACGGTTTACGTACTGGAAGTTTAATTCGCGGTCTTTAATAAATGCCGATCCGGGCAGGGAGTCCATAAAAGCGGAAAATTTTTGTTCGCTTTCCTGTGCATGTATTTTGGCTTGTATCAGTTGTTGCTCAGCAACTTTCCACTGCGTAACATCCTGAAAACTTTCGAGAATGAATTTCTCACCATTAATAACAATTGATTGAACATTTTTAAGCACGGCAGTTTTCGAGTCGCCATTACACTTTATAAAGGTGTCTATTCCTGTAACCGATTCCAGCTTTTCTTTGCAAATGGGGCACTGGTTTACTCCTTGTGCCATTGGGCAAATTAAGTTGCACCTTTGGCCTTCCAGTTCGTCGCGCCGGTAGCCGGTTATTTGGCAGGTTTGTTCGTTTACTCGCCTTATACGACTTTTTTCATCAATCATTACAAAACCACTGGGCATACTTTGTAATATTGTTTCCAACAAGTGTTCCGAGTCGGAGAGTTTCTTCTCTGCATTTTTTCGTTGACTGATGTCGCGAATCATCGACATAACCATTCGCTCGTTACCAATTTTAAAGATGCTGGAATTCACCTCAACCGGAATGATGCTTCCATCAGCTTTTTTGTGCTGGGTTTCGTAAATTTCTTCGGCATTGTTTTCCAGGTCGGCGGTGTACGAAACAGATAGCTCTTCAAAGTTTTTTTGTAGCAACTCTTCGCGTTTATAGCCATACAAGTGGAAAGCGTGGTTGTTTGCCTCAACAATTGGTAAACCTTCTTTTTCGTAATCCTGTATAACAACCGCATCGTTAATGGCATTAAACAATGTGCGGTATTTGGTTTGCGATTTTATAAATGCCCTGGCGGCTTTTTTGCGTTCGGTAATGTCAGATATAAATCCTTCAAGAACCTCCTGGTTGTTTTGTGTTGTTTTACGGCCGCGCTCCCAAACCCATTTTTCCTGGCCGTTTTTGCAGATAATTGGGTATTCCATTTCAAACGATTTATTGTTTAAAATAGCTTGCTGCACTTTATCCCATATTTGCTCGCGGTAGGCCGGGTGAATAATATCGGCATAGCTTAGTTTCCGGTTGTTTATAAATTCGTTGGGCGAGTATCCGGTTAACACCGTACAACCTTCACTCATAAATACCATTTCCCAGCTTTTTTTATTCAGGCAGGTGTAGGCCATTCCGGGCAGGTTGTTCAACAGGTTATTCAGGCTGTTTTTTGTTTCGCGTAGTTTTTGGTTAAGTTCTTGTCGGTCGGTAATATTTTTTACGCCCGCTATACGCACTTCCTCGCCATTGTATTGTATGGTTTTACTTTCAATTTCAATGTATACCAGTTTTCCGGCTTTGGTAACGGCTTTAACAATGTAGGGCACATTGCTGTTACTTGCCATATGGTGTTGTATCTGTTCTGCATCTTCTCCCGAATTAAGAAACTGGAATATATTTTGCCCAACAATCTCTTTTTTTGAGTAACCCGAGAGTTTGGTCATTGCCTCGTTCACATCTACTACGGTTCCGTTTTTATGAATAAGAATTCCCTCGAAACCCGATTCGGCCAAAAAGCGATAACGTTCTTCACTTTCTATAAGCTTTTGCAGCATATTTTGCCTAATAGTAATATCGTGCAGTATAATTTGGTGGGCAGGTCTGTCTTCAAATTCAACGGGAATAACTGTAACTTCAACAGGTATTTCTTTGCCTTGTTTGTTTACTGCTGCCGATTGGTAAATGGGTTCAACCTTTTCGCCCCTTAGTCGTTTTATATGCCTTTCCTGAACCTTTTCAATTTCCGGTTGGGCAATAAAATTGGTGAATGGTTTATGTAACAGTTCCTTTTCGGTATAGCCCGACATGCGACATAAGGCAGGGTTTACAAATTTAACAACTCCATCTTGCAATATAAAAAGGGCATCGTTAAGGCCCTCAACCAGGTTTTTGTATTTGGTTTCGCTTTTTTGCAGTATGTTTTTTTCAGTTTGCTCGCGGGTAACATCTTGTATGCGGGCAATGCGGTAGTTCTTTAGTTCGTATACGTGTGTTTCTACACGAAATATTTTTCCGTTTAAAGCAAAATCCAGTTTTTTAATATCGTGCCCATTTGCAGTTTGGCTTAACCCGGTATATAAATGTTTGTGTGTTTTTTTATTAATGTTGTTTTTAACTAAATCGGGTATGGTTTGCCCAACAATATCTTCCTCGTTACAGCCAAAAAGCTCGCAAAAGCGCTTGTTAACCGATACCACATTTAAATCAAGGTCGAATGTAATAATACCATCGGTTGATGTGGCCAACAGCCAGGCCATATCGTTTTTTTCTTGTATGCTGTTTATGGCAAAACCAATGTTTTTGGCAATGTCGTTATAGTTTTCGGCTTCTTTGGGGTGTTGGGCATCGTCAACAGGTACGGCTGCACACATAATGCCGTATTGGTTGGCATTAATTTGTAATGGGGCAACAAACCAGGTAAAATCCTCGTCGTTTTTGGCCATCGGACAATCGTGGCGTTGCGCATCCAACTGCATAAATTGTTGGTTTTTAACCGCCAATTGAAGATTTTCGGGGATATTATTTTTTAGCAAATCTTTTTTTATGTCCTCAAAGCCTTTTAGGCGTCCTGCACTTTCAATATGGTGCAGCTTGTTGTTTTTATCAAAAAGTCCAATCCAGCAGAAATAGTAGCCACGGGTATGTGTAAGCACCTCGCAGGTTTTTTTTATCAGCGGGTTAATTTCCTTTTCGTCAACCATTATTTTATTAATGGCTTTTAAAGTGTCGATGATACGGTGGAAGTGGGCCGTTTTAGTATCGGTTAGATTGTTCATTTTAACAGTACCCTTTTTTGTTGTAAACAATGGAGGCAAAAATTAAACAAAAATAGCCGGATAAAAAAGAGGTAAAGCACTGATTTTTAATAAGGTTTTTTAACCCGGAAGAGCAGCAGCGTTCTTTACTATCCGCCCAATTAAAGGTGGGAGTGCTGTAGTTTTCGGGTAACACAGCTAATTTTGCTTAACCCAGAATTAAGGTTTTCTACTACTGTATTTAAGTGAGTTTTTGTTTTACCGTATGTTGCAGGAGGTTAATTTAGTAACATCATAAAGAAACATTGAAATACCGAAACAGATTTTATCTCCTCTGCCGGGTGTAGCAGCTTGGCCATACCACAATGTTAATGTTACTACACAGCCGGGAGAGGAGTTTTTTTGTGCACAAACCAGTGTTTACGGTTTAAAGGTTGTAAACCACTTTAAATAATTGATTTCCCGGTATTTTGTATATAGGTTCTACGGCGGGCTTAATTCATTTTGGGCCTGCCGAACTTTTTCGGCAGGGTAGCAAAAGTGTTTTTTTGCTTGCCGAAGTTTTTCGGCGGGGTAACCTCGCGGTTTTACAAAGCATAGAATTATTTCGATGTGGTTAACAAGGTGTTTGTGGGTTTATTTTTGTTTTTTGGTGTGGTAGCCAAGCACTTTACAACATTGCCGAACTTTTTATACAGGTTAGCCAACACCTTTATTCATGAGCAGAGTTTTTTGACTAGTGCACAATGGTATGGTCTTACCCGTCGAAGTTTTTCAGCAAAGCAGAAAATGCAACAGCTATGGGTGTATATTTTTTATTTATACTGGAAATAGCCATGCAGTGGGTATCGGTTTATTTACCATAAACAAAATATGTTAGGTAACATGTTAGGTATTCTTGATTTTCGTTATCAGAAGCTTTAATTTTAATGTATTAACTAAATGTCCCGATAAATTATGAGCACACAAAAGCTCCACAACAACATAAAATAACAAACACTTTTTATATTAATCACCTAAATTCAAACATGAGATGAATAAAATAGTCGACATTGTTTTAAGCAAACTACGAAACAACGAACATTTTCAGTTTATGGCCGATTTTATGGCCTTGTTGGGCATTGTAACTCCTGCTGCCGTAAACTCAGAAGAAGAAGCCGCTAACTTTAACGAAGCCTTTGCTAAACTCGATGAAGAATTGCGGGTTGACAAAGGAAGTATATTTACAAAACCCTTGCAGGAAAGCGATCATCGACGCGACAATACCTGGCGCGCCATAGATGCACGCGTAAAAGCCACCCTGCTTTGCCCCATAGAAGAAGAAGTAGCGGCTGCAACACGCCTGAAACGTATTATCGATTTGTATGGCGATGTACGTAAACTGTCGTACAACGAAGAAACCGGCGCCCTAACTAATTTAACCGGCGATTTGCAAAATCGCGAAAACGGGGCTGATGTATCAGTATTGGGATTAAGCAACTGGGTAGCCGCTTTAAGCAACGAAAATACTACCTTTAAAGACCTGCAAAACCAGCGCGATACTGAAGCTGCTTTTAAAAACTCGGGAAATGTGAAAGAAGCCCGCTTACTTATCGACCCCATATACGAATTAATTGTTGAGCGGGTAAATGCAATGGTTAGCCTGAATATGACAAGCCCCGAAATTGAAAACTTTATTACCGAACTAAACCAAAAAATTGAAAACATTGAGATAACAATAGCAACTCGAGAGGGACGGCGAGTTGACAGTACGGTAGCCGATGATGAAACGGCACCGGAGAGCGTGTAGTTTTCTTTTTTTATTGTGTGGAGATGAGAAGGCACCTACTGGAGGGTGCCTTTTCTGTTTTTGTGGCCTGGCAGGTCTTCCATTTAATCCAATAATTTCATCGCCAATTCAGCCTTGTTTATTGGTTTACTTATAAAATCGTCACATCCTGCCTGCAAAGCTTTGGCTTCATCGTCTTTCATAACAAAAGCAGTTTGCGCTATTATGTAGGCATCGGCATTGTAAGCTTTAATTTGTTTTGTAGCTTCATAACCATCTAATTCCGGCATTTTTAAATCCATCAGCACTTTTGTAATATCAGATCGTGTTTTATAAAGCTCAACTGCCTCTTTTCCGTTTTTTGCATGAATTACTTCAAATCCCGATTTCTCTAATATTATTTTTATTAACTGAAAACTTACAATATCGTCTTCGGCAACCAGCACTGTACCTTTGTGGTTATTAGGTGTAAGAAATTTTCCGGTGTTGCTTTTTGTTTTAGTAGTCGTTTTAGGCGCAAGTTGTTCGCTGGCTGTTTTATCGTTAAGTGTAAACCAAAATGTGCTACCTTGTCCTAGTTCCGATTCTACTCCAATTTTACCACCTAACATTTCGGCGTAGGCTTTACAAATGGCCAGTCCCAATCCCGATCCTTCGTATCCACGGGTAATTTCGATGTGGGCTTGTGTAAAGCGGTTAAATACCTGCTCTATTTTATCTTTTTCAATGCCACGTCCGGTATCGCTAATCCAAAACTTTATTTGTGCTCCAATTGGTTTGCAGCCTAACTCAATTTTACCTGTCGATGTAAATTTTATGGCGTTTCTTATCAAATTCGATAGTATTGACTCTAATTTTGTTTTGTCAGTAGAAATAGTCTTGTCGGCATCAATACTTAAATCAAGTTGTAGTTTAATATTTTTTTCTTCGGCTTGTGGTTTAAAAAAATCGATTAGATCAGTAATAGTATTTCTCAAATTAGTTGGTATGTTCTGAATAGGTGCATCATCTGATTCGATTTTTGAAAATTCAATAATATCGTTAATTGTGTTGAGCAGGCGTTTTCCGCTTTTTTGCACAATTAACGAATAGTTTTCTCGCTGTTGGCTGGTAAGGTTTGGCGACTGCAATAAATCTATAAACCCTAAAATACCATTCATGGGGGTGCGTATCTCATGGCTCATGTTTGCTAAAAAGGCTGTTTTTAGGCGGTCTGATTGTTCTGCTTTTTTCGTTGCCTCCACTAGTTCTTTTTCGTGGCGCACTTGCTCACTTATATCGCGGTTGTTTCCCCGCCGGCCAATAAATTTACCAGTTTCATCGTATACCGGTATGCAAAAATGCTGAATCCAAACTACGTGTCCGTTTTTATGTATAATTCTAAACCTCGAATGGTGGTATGGAATTTCACTTTCATTAATAACTCGATGATCTGTAATGGTCTTTTTTTTGTCGCGTGGATGAAGAATATCGGTTTTAAGATTTGAGTTCTTATAAAACTCTTCCGCTGTGTAACCGGTAATTTGTTCGCACCCGCGTGATATAAACTGAAATTGTGAGTGCTGATCAATCCAGTATTCCCAGTCTTTTGTATTTTCTGCCAGAATTCTGAATTTTCGCTCGCTCTGTAGCAATTTTTGCTCTGCAGCTACTTGTTTAGTAATGTCTTTAAAAACACAGTAAGTTTGTTTAAAACTACCATCGGGGTAATAGCCAATGCAGCCTTCGAATGAAATATCAAGGTAGTGTCCTTTTTTATGTCGGATTCTAAACTGCACATCGCTAACGTACCCCCGCTTTTTAAAAGCCGGAAAGTTTTTATGAAAATGAGCTTTCCAGTCCGGATGAAGAAAATCTTCATAGTTCTTACCAATTACTTCTTCGCGTTTATAACCCAGTGTAGAAAGCCAGGCGGGATTAATATCTTTAAAAGTACCATCGGCATTTAAACTTTGATAGGGTAGTGGTGCATTTTCGTATAAACTTCTGAATTTTTCTTCGTTTTCAATAAGTTTTTCTTTGTCTTTCACCTGTGCTGTTGTAAGCTTCCCCAAAAAAAGGACAGTTTAAAAGTAGACAAATAAACGTTAATTTTGAACTGTTAGAAGATGAAGAAGAAAAGATTTACACCACAACAAATCTCCTCGATTTTGAAGGAGTACGAAAACGGCAAAAGCGTAGAAGAAATTGTTCGTGACCATAGTGTTAGCCGAGCTACATTTTACAAATGGCGGCAACGATATGGCGGCATGGAAGCCACAGAGTTGAAAAGGCTCAAGGAACTCGAAGAGGAGAACCGCAAATTAAAAATGATGTATGCCGAACAAGCTCTTGATTTAAAACTTGCCAAAGAGATTATCGAAAAAAAGCTTTAAAGCCTTGTGAAAAAAGAGAGATTGCAAAGGAAGTTTGCATCAATCCAACAGTTGGCATCCGCAGGGCGTGCCGTGTGTTAAATATGAGTCGTTCCGTTTATTACTACGAGTCGATAAAAGACGATGCTGAGGTAATTGATGCACTTACCATAAAAGCGAAAGACCACCCTACAGAAGGTTTTTGGAAGGCATATGGCCGATTACGCCTGGAAGGCAATGAGTGGAACCACAAGCGGGTGTATCGGGTTTATTGCATGATGAAACTGAATATGCGCAGGAAAGTAAAGAAAAGGCTCCCTGCCAGGGTAAAAGTTCCTTTGGTAATCCCCGAAAATATCAATAATTGTTGGTCGATTGATTTTATGCACGATGCTCTGGAGAATGGACGGAAGATAAAAAGTTTCAATATTATGGATGACTTTAACCGAGAAGCGCTCCATGTTGAACTTGACCATTCCATCCGAAGCAATAAAGTAGTTTATGTCCTGAATCACTTGATAAAATGCAGGGGCAAACCATCACAAATAAGGATGGATAACGGCCCCGAGTTTATTGCTGAGCTGTTAAAAGAATGGAGCAAATTTCAAGGAATTGAACTTTTATATACCCAGCCAGGCAAGCCAACACAGAATGCTTTTGTAGAGCGATTTAACGGAACCTACCGCAGGGCAGTATTGGATGCCTACCTGTTTCAATCGTTGGATGAAGCCAGAAATGAAACAGAAAGATGGATATTTGATTACAACAATAGAAGACCGCATGATTCATTGGGAGGAATGACTCCCATTGGTTATGCCAATAAAATGAAGAACCAAAAGCTGAACAGCAAAGAAAATGTGATTTACGAACCTGTCAAGGGTATATAAACGACTTCGCTAACTCAGTCGCCCTTGACAGAACCAAAAATCACATTGAAAAAGCTTTCAGAATTTGGTTATGAAAAAGAAAATAATCTATTTTTAGATAGTCCTAAAAAGGGGAAGCTTACACTGTAATATCCGTAAAAATTGTTGCAAAAAAACCGGGACGTAAGTACGAAGCCGAAATCTGAAAATGCTTATCCATAGGTTTAAAATAAACCGAAAATTCTTTGGATGTTTGGCTATTTGTAACTTCGGCATATTCTTTTAAAAACGGAGGTACGCCGGTTCCGTATAATTTGCTTGCCAGTTGTCCGCATGCTTTGTTGAAATCAATTCCAATAATCTTTTCGAACGATTTGTTTACTTCTATAATTTCATAATCAATCGGTTTACCGTTTTCATCTTCAAGTAATTTGTGTATTGCACAACCTTCTCTCATATTTTTAAACAGAAAGCGGAATTTTTCTTCCTCGTTTAAACTTTGTTTTGTTGAAGTTGGCAGTTTAATTCGGTTATGAATGATTGTAATAATGCGACTTATTTCGTTGGATGTATTGTACTCGGAATAAAATGAAATATTCAGAACATATCGTTCTCCGGTTTTAACGCTTATTTCAATTTCGGTTGATGAAAGTTGATTATTTTCAATCTCGGTTAAAATGTTTGTTAACCATTTGGTGCCATTTTTGGGCGAAAAAAGTTCGAGTATATTTTTCTCGGCCAGTTCATCAGAAGCGTATTTAAATAATGTTTCGGCACTTCTATTACTCTTTACAATTTTTCCGTGCAGCGAGATAACAAGTATTGGTAGTTGAGTTTTTTGAAAGAAGTGGCTGAAAGGGAGAGGTACTTTTGGTTCCTTTTTCATAGTATTAGCTTTAAAAGGTGTATAGTACAATAATTCCGTACCTTATTGATTTTGGTTTGTAAATTAAATTAATATTCAATTCTAAAATTGTATCCCGATATTTTGCAATTTAACTACCTAATAAAGTTAATATTTAAAATATCAAATACAATATTTTAGTGTTTTTGGGTTTAAGGTATTGGCAAAGTAGTGTTTGGCACTTAATTATAGGGATGCGATTGTTATTTTCGGGGGTAATATGTGCCTTTTTTTAGCCAGGCAAGTGCGGCCTCTTCGGTAGAGAAACAGCGGTAATCGTAACCCTTAAGCGGTGCTACCATTTGCTGAAAAATAACTCCCATTGCCGTTTCAAATGGTGTATCAACAATATCGGCATGCCTTATTTCTTTTCGGCCGGTAACATTTTTGCGTATTTCGCGGAAAAATTCGCGCACTTCCAGTAACGAAATATCGAGCCTTGATTGACGTGAGTCTTCCAGAATATAGATTGTTTCAAGCTTTCCATATTCTTCAACCAATTTGTTTAATACCAGGATGGCCTCGTTAAGGCTAATTTTCCCCTCTTTTGTAATGTATACAATATGGTTGTCTGAATTATATGTGATATTCAGATTTTGCATAATAATAATAAAACCTATAACCTTTCCTTACTGGTTTTAGTTTACTTAAGTTACAATATAATTTATAAAACGTCCAAATAAAGCGTTAAAACAAGCTGGATTTAGTCGGTTTTAAACAGCTCTTTAATTGCTTCAAATAAATTTCTCTTGTTTATTGGTTTCGAAACAAAATGATTGCACCCGGCAGCTGTTGCTTTTCTAATATCGTCGGGCTGTGCAAAGGCCGACTGTGCAATAATTTTAACCGATTTATTAAATTCCCGTATTTTCTTTGTTGCGGTATACCCATCAATTACCGGCATTTTAATGTCCATTAAAACCAGATCTATGTCAGGTGTTTTTGCCACTATGTCAACGGCATCTTTTCCGTTTCGTGCAACTAGTATTTCCGAGGCCACATCGTTAACCAGCAGCTTTAGCAATTCAACCGATACGGGGTCGTCTTCAGCTACCATAATCTTCAAACTATGATTCAGGCGATCTTCAATTTTATATTCATCCTTTTCGGCATTTGTATTTTCGGCATTCTCGGAGTGGGGAATAGGCAGGCAAACTTTAAATGTGCTGCCTTTACCAAATTTAGATTCTAAACTGATTGAGCCATTTAACATTTCGGTATACGATTTGGTAATTGCAAGCCCCAGTCCTGATCCTTCAAATACTCTCGAGTCGGCAATATCGGCTTGTACAAATCGCTCGAAGATGGCTTTTTGCCTGTCTTTTTGGATGCCTACACCAGTGTCGGTTACATAAAAGTTAATGGTGTTACCCGCAACAGTATAACCAAACTCGATGGTACCCGATGCAGTAAATTTATAAGCGTTTTTTATCAGGTTTGTTAATATCGAATGCAGTTTGTCGGGGTCGGTGTGGAACAAACTTATGGGGTGGCCGTTGTTTGAGTTTACTTTAAAGTCGATATCTTTTTTTAGCATCATCGGCTGAAAAAAGTTGTACAGGTCGTTTATAAAAGCGATCAGATTAATATCCTGCATATTTAGCATTACCATTCCCGATTCAATCTTCGAAATATCGATAATATCGTTGATGGTGCTAAGCATGCGTTCGCCACTTGTTTGTATGGTATCAATAAAATCAGAGCGTTGTTGTAACGATAAGTCGGGCTCTTTCAACAGTTCTGTAAAGCCCAGAATGCCGTTCATAGGGGTTCTTATTTCGTGGCTCATATTCGCCAAAAACGATGATTTGAGTTTATCGGTTTGTTCTGCCTTTTCTTTTGCCAGTATAAGTTCTTGTTCTATTCTTTTTTGTTCACTAATATCTCTGAACTCCACAACACGCACTCTTTTATTGTTGTACGGAATCATCCGGGCTTCAATGCGCAACGGATACTTTTGCCCGTTTTTCCGAAGCCCGAAAGTTTCGTAGGGCTTGTCGTATTCGTTATAAATATGGTTTAAAACCAGCTCCCGGTTTTCTTCTGCAATTAACAGCAATCCGTCCATTCCCATCAGTTCCTCATACGTATATCCTGTAATTCGGCTTAAACCTTCATTGCAATCAAGTATTTGGCCTTTATCGTGTATCGCAATCCCACCAAACGATGCGTTATGCAAAGCCTTAAATCTTTTTTCGTTTTGTTCAGCAATTAGCTTGGCTTTTTTTAGTGCTTTTAGTGTTTTCCGTTTTTCGGTAATGTCTTCTTTTACGGCAACAAATTGTATAATCTTTCCATTTTTATCAAAAATTGGTGAGATACTGGCCTGTTCCCAGTACGATTTTCCGTTTTTCTTTTTGTTTTTAAATTCTCCCTGCCATATTTTACCCGAGCGTATGGTATCCCAGAGCTGTTTGTAGAAAAGAATATCGTGTTTCCCCGAGCTGAGTATCTTCGGATTTTTACCAATAACTTCTTCTCTTTTGTATCCTGTTTTTTCTTCAAAGTAGGGATTTACATATTCTAGTTTTCCGTTTGCGTCGGTTATTAAAATACTTGCCGAGCTTGATTCAATGGCTTTTGACAACATTTCATTCCAGCGCTCCAGCATTTTTCTTTGAGTGATATCGGTTATAAAACCTTCCAGCACAACATCTTCAAGGTTATAAACCGGTTTACCTCTTTCCCACACCCATTTTATATCGCCTTGCCTTGTTAATATTCTGTATTCTACTTCAAAAGTTTCTTTGTTGTCGATTGCTTTTTGAATCGTATCCCGAATATTGGCTTTGTCGTCGGGGTGAATTAGATCATTGTATTTTATTTTGTTCCCACCTATCAATTCTTCGGGTTGGTAACCAAACAACTGAAAACTTCCCTCGCTTACGAAGTTCATACTCCAGTACTCATCGTTTTGGCAGTTATAGGCAACGCCGGGCAAATTATCGAGCAAACGGTTTAATCGCTCTTTGTTCCTTTTTATCTCTTCCTGTAATTGAAAACGTTCCGACACATCGCGAACAGCGGCTATACGAACCGTCTTTCCTTTGTAAGGTATGCTTCTTGCTTCAATTTCTGCGTAACCAATTATTCCGTCTTTTTTGCGCACACCAATTACATAAGGTTTTGGTGTTTCGCTTTGTATGCTTTCAATTGCTTTCTGCCGGTCAGGCTCAATAATAAAACCCGACAACATATTTTTGCCAAGCAAATCTTCGCGCGAATAACCTGAAATGTCAAGCAGTCTTTGGTTTACATCAAGTACAACACCATTATCGTGAATGATTATTCCTTCAAACGAAGCGTCGGAAAGAAAATGAAAATGTTCTTCTCTTTCTTTGAGTCGTGCGAGCGATTTTTTTAGTTCTGAATTATCATGTAGAATAACCAGAAATGCCGGTTGATTATTAAAGTCAGTTGTTACGGCAGTTATTTCAACCGAGAATGTTTGTCCATGCTTAGTTACTGCTACCGAGTCGTAGTTCTTGTTGTCTTCTTTACCTGATAAAATATTTGTATAAAGCATTCTAACCCTATCCAGTTCTTCTGGAGCAACAAGCATGGTAAAATCTTTATTGAGTAATTCTGCTTCGGAATAACCAGTTAATTTGCATAACGATTGGTTCACAAATTTCATTACGCCATCCTGTAATATCAGCAGCCCGTCGTTCAGGGTGTTAACCAGGTTTTTATAGTGTAATTCGTTTGATTTTAGCTTGTCGTATTGTCTGATTTTCGATAGTGCAAATGCAATGTTATTCGACATGTCGACGATACACAGCTCTTCTTTCGGATGTTTAGCATCTTTTGCAGGAACAGCAACACACATAACTCCAAGTGCTTGTCCGTTTTCCTGTATCGTGGAAAGAAAAGGGATCCAGTGCTTTGTATCGATATTTTTTATATAATGGGGCGAAAGCTTTTTTAAAACTGTTTGCGAATCATTGGTAATATTTTGCCAGAATTCGCTTGCCTGTTCTTTCGCGAATAACTGCTGTTTTATATCGTTGCCCAAAGTTGTATTGCCCTCGCAGGTATAAAAGTTGATATTTTGTTCTTCATCAAAAAGTGCAATCCAGGCAAAATAATATTCACGAGTTTCTACCAGTATTTTGCAGGTTTTATCCAATATCACGTCTGCTTGTCTTTCTGAAGTTATCAGACGTTGTATTTGCCGTGATGTGTCAATGATTTTATGGAGGTGGGCAATTTTTTGGTCAGTTTGATCTTTCATTGCTTTTTACCCTGGTTTGCTTGAAAAAGAATACAATAACGAATTTGTTATGCGGGAGCTAATATAGCAAAATTGGCCTATAAAAAATGGGGCGAAAGAATAAAAAAAGGTGCTCCGTAAGAAGCACCTTTTTATCTATAAAATGTAGCTACTATGCCAATAATTCTTTAACCTGGTTGTATACGTTTTCGCCGGTGTAACCCAGTTTAACGTCTAATACTCCGGCAGGTGCAGAAAATCCGAATGATCCGAGACCAAACACTTTTCCTTCCATTCCAACCAATCCTTCAAGTGTTACAGGTAATCCGGCAGTTAAACCAAATTTAGCAACTCCTGCAGGAAGAACTTCTTTTTGGTATTCGGCACTTTGTGTGCGGAACAATCCTTCTGAAGGAACAGAAACGATGCGGCTTTTAACACCGTCTTTTGCCAATAACTCTGCACCGTCAACCAACGTGCTTACTTCTGAGCCACTTGCCAAAAGAATTACATCTGGTGTACCTTCACAATCCTGAAGGATGTATGCACCTTTTGTAGCTCCCTGTGCCGTTTCGTATGTAGTAACGTCTTTAATTCCCTGGCGCGACAAAATAAGCGCTGTTGGAGTATCAGTATTTTCCATAGCCATTTTCCATGCAACGGTAGTCTCGTTACCATCGGCAGGACGCAATACCAACATCGAGTTTTTGTGGCTGTGGTTTTGCAATTTCTCTAACAGTCGAATTTGTGCTTCCTGCTCAACAGGTTGGTGAGTAGGACCATCTTCTCCAACACGGAATGCATCGTGTGTCCAGATGTATTTAACCGGCAACTCTTGCAAGGCTGCAATACGTGCTGCAGGTTTCATATAATCGCTGAATACGAAGAAAGTACCACATGCAGGAATTACACCTCCGTGCAATGCCATACCGTTCATAATTGCAGCCATAGTTAGCTCGCAAACACCTGCCTGCAGGAATTGTCCGCTAAAATCGCCTTTTTTGAATGATGTTGTATTTTTTAGGAAACCATCAGTTTTATCTGAGTTTGAAAGGTCGGCAGACGACACGATCATGTTTTCAACTTCGTTGGCAAATACTGAAAGAACAGTTGCCGAAGCACCACGTGTTGCGATACCTGCTTTTTGCTCGATTTTGCTGTAGTCAATTGCCGGAACTTCTTTCGAGAAGAATGCTTTAAACTTCGCAGCCAATTCAGGATTTGCAGCTTCCCATTTTTCTTGCTCTGCTTTTTTAGCTGCTGCAGCTTCAATCAGCTCGGCTTTACGTTTTTCGTAGTATTCTTTTACATCGTCGAAAATTACGAATGGGTTTTCAGGATCGCCACCCAGATTTTCGATTGTTTTAGCAAATGATGCACCGGCGCCCGATAATGGCTGACCGTGAGTTGAACACTGACGTTCGAAATTTGCACCATCTTCGGTGATGGCACCTTTACCCATAATTGTTTTACCAATAATCAGGGTTGGTTTTTCAGTTTCTGCCTGAGCATCTTTTAATGCTTTGCGAATGGCATCGGCATCGTTACCAACAATCGTAACAACGTTCCAGCCCCAGGCTTTATATTTCATTTCAGTGTCTTCATTTGTAACCTCGTCGGTTTCGGTAGACAGCTGAATGTCATTTGAATCATAGAACATGATCAGGTTGCTCAATCCCAGGTGGCCGGCAATTCTACCTGCTCCCTGCGAAATCTCTTCCTGAATACCACCATCAGAGATGAAAGCGTATGTTTTATGTGCCATCCACTCGCCAAAACGAGCTACCAGGAAACGCTCGGTAATAGCTGCACCAACTGCCATAACATGGCCTTGTCCGAGTGGGCCCGATGTATTTTCTACACCACGCTCAACGTCTACTTCAGGGTGTCCCGGAGTTACGCTTCCCCACTGACGGAAATTGGCAACATCTTCCATGCTGTAAAAACCTGCCAATGATAAAATTCCGTAAAGCATTGGAGACATATGGCCCGGATCGAGGAAAAAACGGTCGCGGTTTGCCCATGTCATGTCCGATGGATCGTAATTAAGGAATTCAGAATAAAGGATGTTTACAAAATCTGCTCCGCCCATTGCTCCGCCAGGGTGGCCCGATTTTGCTTTTTCAACCATTGCGGCAGCCAGAATTCGAACATTATCAGCTGCTTTAACTTCAATACTTTTACTCATTTTTTGTAATTTTTTTCAATTTACTTTAGGCAGGACAGGAACGCCAAAAATAGTAAAAAAGAGGGACTTGGAAAGCAGGGTAGTATGTTATTAATGATAATTTAGCAATGAGCTTGGTGCAATTGCGGGCATAAAAAAGGAGAAACAGATGTAACCCTGATTCTCCTTTTGATAAAATATTTCTTTAAACTGTTTCTGCCTTAAGCATTAATCAAACGAACCATAAAGATTCCGTCGATTGCTAACAGTTTTTCTTTTACGCTTTCGTTAATTGCAGACGCGTCAACGTCGATAATGTTATACGCAATATCGTCGCGTTTTTTGTTCAGCATATTGTCAATGTTCAATCCTTCGGCAGCCAATACTGTAGAAATCTGGCTTACCATATTCGGAACATTGCGGTTGGCAATCAAAATTCGGCTTCCTCCGTTGCGCTCCAGTTCGGCAGCAGGGAAATTCACCGAGTTTTTAATGTTACCGTTCTCCAGGTAGTCGCGCATTTGTTCAACGGCCATAATAGCACAGTTGGTTTCCGACTCTTTTGTTGAAGCTCCCAGGTGAGGAATTGAAATTACGTTATCCAGTTTCAGGCATTCTTCATCAGGAAAATCAGTAATATATTTGCCTACTTTACCCGACTCGATGGCAACTTTTAAATCGCTGTGATCTACCAGACCTCCACGTGCAAAGTTCAGAATTTTAACGCCATCTTTCATCATGGCAAATTTGTCTTTGTTGATGTATCCTTTAGTATCGGGTAACAACGGGATGTTGATGGTAATAAAATCGGCTTGTTGCAACAACACCTGAATACCTTCAACCACTTGCACCTCGCGGCTCAGTTTTAATGCGTGTTTTACCGACATGTACGGATCGTAACCAATTACATTCATACGAAGTGCTGAGGCAGCATTGGCAGCCAAAACACCGATTGCACCCAAGCCAATTACGGCTAGTGTTTTACCTTTTATTTCTTCTCCGGCAAAGTTCTTTTTGCCTTGTTCTACTAATGCCGGTACTTTATCGCCTTCGCCTACTAATGTTTTTGCCCAGTTTGCTGCACCAATATAATCGCGCGAAGCCATTAACATTCCGGCAATTACAGCTTCTTTTACTCCGTTGGCATTAGCACCGGGAGTGTTGAAAACCACGATTCCTTTTTCAGTACATTTATCGATAGGGATATTATTTACACCCGCTCCGGCTCTTGCAACAGCTTTAACCGACGATGGAATTTCAACATCATGCATTTTAAAACTGCGCAAAACAATAGCGTCCGGATTTGGAAGCTCGCTTGCAATCTCGTAATTGTCAAGTGGGAATAATTTAAGCCCGTCGGGGTCAATCTTATTCAGAGTTTGAATTTTAAACATGTAGCTTGCTTTTTAATTGATATTCTCTGTAGCTGATTACACTATCCAAAATTGCAATATATTGGATAGCATATGTTTTAACGACAAATATCAACATTATATCTATAAATTATAAGCGAAAGCGGGGATTAGTTTTCAATATGAAATTAACATTAATGAAATGAGCATAAGAATGGAAAAATTAGGATTTTGTGCCTGCATCTTTTTCTAAATGAATTTCACTGAATGTGAAAGTGTTGTATTTATGAAGGCTAAGTATTTAGCAAGTCGAAAAATTACACACAAAAAAAAGCCAGACTCTCCAGTCTGGCTCATCAACCTTCAACTACTAACCGATTTTATAACCCAAAAATTATGAAACAATAGTTATGAACTATTATGTCTTTAGATTTTATACCTGCAAATAAAATAATAGAATACTACTGAGTATGTAATGTAAGTCACAAAAGACCAGAAAAATCAATAAAATTTCTAGAAAGTGAAACTTTACCATTTTTTTCAAGCTTTTTCAGTAGTCGCGAGATTACTTCGCGCGATGAGTTGAGTTGTAGAGCCAGATCCTGATGGGTGCCGGAATAAGTATGAACACCCGATTTTTTATGTCGGTCGATAAAAAATTTGATTAAACGCTCATCGAGTTTTAAAAAGGCAACAGCATCAAGTGTATTTATTAATTCGCGAAATCTGCTTTGGAAAGTCTGCATCACATATTGTTTCCACAAGGGATATTTACTCGTCCAGGTATCCAGCATTTCAACCGGAATGAGTAAAACCTCTGTGTCTTCTTCGGCAATGGCATTTACTTCGCTTATTTGCCGCGCCATGCAGCAAGTTAACGACATGGCACAAACTTCATCGGCTTGCAGATAATAGAGTAAAAGTTCGTTGCCGGCTTCGCTGGTGCGCGAAACTCTGATAAGGCCTTTAAGCACCATCGGGAAACTGGATATAAACTGCCCTTCGCGAATTAATGTTTCGTGTTGGGCGAATTTTTTTCTCACGGCAACCTGCAGAATTTCTTCCTGCAGTTCGGGGTCGAGGAAATTGTATCTTGTATAAAAGTCTTCCATGTTAGTAGTTCAATTTCAGCAAATTTAATGTTGTACCGCATTTCTGCAAAAAAAAAACGAAGAAATACGGTAATTGTGTAAAATTTTAAAATTGAAATATTTAATCTGCCTAATAGTAGTAAGGGATGTATAGTAACAAAAAAAGATTCCAATTGAGTTAGGAATCTTTTTTCGTTTATAGTTTTTTAATCTGCTATTCGAACATATCTTTCATTTTTTGAAAGAATGACTTCTCCTGTGCCGATGGTCCGCCCTGAAATCCTTCCGATTCCTGAAGTTTCTCAAGCGTGCGTTTTTCTTCATTGCTTAGTTTTTTGGGAATCCAAACGTGCACACGAACCAGCAAATCGCCACGTCCGTAACCGTTTACATCAGGAATACCTTTTCCACGTAAACGAAGAATTTTTTCGGGTTGTGTACCGGCTTCTATTTTTACTTTCACTTTGCCATCAACCGTTGGTATTTCGGAAGTTGTTCCCAGTGTAATTTCGGGGAACGACAAGAACAGGTTATAAATGAGGTTATTCCCGTCGCGAACCAATTCCTGATCGTCGTCTTCGGTAATAACAACCAGCAAATCGCCGTTAATTCCGCCCCGTCGTCCGGTGTTTCCTTTTCCCGAAACATTTAACTGCATACCTTCGCCAACACCTGCCGGAATTTTGATGTTGATCACTTCTTCCTCGCGAACAACACCTTCGCCTGCACAGTGGTTACATTTGTCGGTAATCATTTTTCCTTCGCCCTGACAAGTTGGACAAGCCGAAGTTGTTTGCATTTGCCCCAGCAGAGTATTCTGAACACGTGTTACCTGACCCGCACCACCACAAGTTCCGCAGGTGGAGTACGATGAACCGTTTTTAGCTCCGGTTCCGCTACAATGCTGGCAGGCTACGTATTTTTTTACCTTTATTTTTTTCTCAACACCATTTACAATTTCCTTCAGGTTGAGTTTTACTTTTACCCGCAAATCAGAACCACGGCTCACTCTTCGGCCGCCTCTGCTACGGCCTCCGCCGCCACTAAAACCACCAAAACCGCCAAAATGTCCGCCAAAAATATCGCCAAATGCCGAGAAGATATCTTCAATATCCGAAAAGCCTCCGCCACTGAAACCTCCGCCTCCGGCAGCACCGCTCATCCCGGCATGACCAAACTGATCATAGCGTTGTTTTTTCTCAGCATTACTAAGTACTTCGTATGCTTCGGCTGCTTCTTTAAATTTTTCTTCCGCTTCTTTATCGTCCGGGTTTTTGTCCGGATGATATTTAATTGCCTTTTTGCGGTAAGCTTTTTTTATCTCTTCAGCAGACGCGTTTTTTCCAACTTCTAATACTTCGTAATAATCTCTTTTTGCCATAGTCTTTTCCCTGAATTTTTATTCTCCGATTACTACCTTGGCAAACCGGATTACCTTTTCGTTTAAGCAATAACCTTTTTGAACAACATCTACCACTTTGCCTTTTAGTTCCTCGCTTGGTGCAGGAATTTTTGTAATGGCTTCGTGCAGGTCTACATCAAATTCGGCATTCTGAGCTTCAATTTCTTTTACATTGTTTTGCTTCAGGAATTCCTGAAATTTATTGTAAATCAATTGAGTGCCCTGTTTTCCTGCATCTTCATCCGATAATTCTTTCATCGAATCAAGTGCGCGCTCAAAATCGTCGATAACCGGCAAAATATTTATAAGAACAGTTTCGCCACCTGCTTTTATCAAGTCGGCTTTTTCTTTCATTGTTCTTCTTCTGAAGTTATCGAATTCAGCCTGTAAGCGTAAATGTTTGTCCTGAACTTCCTGAAGTTTTTGTCCTAATTCTTCCAGTTGTTCTTCTTTCTTATCTTTTTTCAATTTTTTCTTTTTCCCTTTTTTGTCTTCTGCTTCTGTAGTCTGCTCATCAGCAGTTTCTTCCACATCCTGGGCTGTATCTTTTACTTCTTCTGTTTCCTGGTTTACTTTTTCTTCTGCCATTTTACCTTAATTTTCAGTTTAAATAATTAACTGCTAGCTCTTTTTGTGCTACGCTGACATAGCAAAAATTCTGCCATGCAAATATAAACGACAAATTGGCACCCGAATTAAATATCGAGTGCCAATTTGAACGATTTATACTATTTTTAAACTAGTGTTTTAAAGCTCTTCCCTAAGATTTTTGTGTAGTGCAGCGTCGAGTGCCGGCCCACGCAGTTTTTTAGCAATAATTACCCCATTTTCATCGATAAGATAATTGTCGGGAATACCGCGAACCTGGTAAATCATTCTGAATTTTGAGTTCCATTTCTGGAAATCGCAAATGTGGTTTGGCCAATCCAGATTATCTTTTTCGATTGCTGCTTTCCAGCTGTCTGCAGAAGAATCTAACGACACACTAAAAACAGTAAATCCTTTGCCGTTGGTGAATTTGGCATCTTTGTATTTGTTATAGTTGGCCACAACAGTAGGGTTTTCGCGACGACATGGACCACACCATGCTGCCCAAAAATCGATTAACACAAGTTTGCCTTGTAAGTCAGATAATTTTATAGTTTCACCATTAGGTCCTATTCCTATCAATTCGGGGGCTTTGTTGCCAATGTTTAAACCAAGTTCCTGGGCATTAATAAAAGTTGTACCCATAAAAATGATTGCTGCCAGTAAAATAAATTTTTTCATCTTTTGCGTATTGTTATTTCTAAAAAGTTCAAATATAGAATTTTAAGTAGTAACACAAAGCTCGAAGTAATGTTTTAACATCGCGTTCACAATCGTGTTATACGAGCTCCGAGAGCATTCAAACGTCCATCAATGTTTTCGTAACCACGGTCGATTTGTTCTATGTTATCAATGGTGCTGGTTCCTTTTGCCGACATGGCTGCTATTAACAGCGCAATACCTGCACGAATGTCAGGCGACACCATTTTTGTAGCGCGTAAAGTGTTTTTTCTGTCGAGGCCAATTACGGTGGCACGGTGCGGATCGCAAAGAATAATTTGCGCACCCATATCAATCAGTTTGTCGACAAAGAATAAGCGGCTTTCGAACATTTTCTGATGAATAAGTACGCTGCCTTTTGCTTGTGTTGCCACTACCAGGAAAACACTCAGCAAGTCGGGGGTTAGTCCCGGCCACGGAGCGTCAGAAATGGTCATTATCGAACCGTCGATGTAGGAATCGATTTCGTAATGATCAGTGTCTTTTATTAAAAGATCGTCGCCAACCTGTTGAACATTAATTCCTAAACGACGAAAAGATTCAGGAATTATTCCCAAGTGGTCGATTCCAACATTTTTTATGTTGATTTCGGAAGCAGTCATGGCTGCCAAACCAATAAAACTGCCTACTTCAATCATGTCGGGAAGAATGCGGTGTGTACATCCTTTTAACGAAGAAACACCATTAATGGTAAGAAGATTCGAACCAATTCCTTCAATTTTTGCACCCATTGAAACCAGCATTTTGCAGAGTTGTTGCAAATAAGGTTCGCAGGCTGCGTTGTAAATTGTGGTGGTTCCTTCAGCTAAAACAGCTGCCATTACAATGTTTGCGGTTCCCGTAACCGAGGCTTCATCGAGCAGCATGTATGCGCCACGTAGCTTTTCGGCTGATACCGAATACCATTTGTTTTGGCGGTCGAAATCAAACCGGGCACCTAGTTTTTGCAAACCTATAAAATGGGTGTCAACTCTTCGTCGGCCAATTTTATCGCCGCCGGGCTGTGGAATAAATCCTTGTCCGAA